>CAJUSJ010000105.1:5249-13505 GCA_910588865.1 uncultured Lachnospiraceae bacterium | reverse complement strand
CAGTTCGGCGGACAGCGTTTCGGAGAGATGGAGGTGTGGGCCCTGGAGGCCTACGGCGCTTCCTACACCCTGCAGGAGATCCTGACAGTGAAGTCCGACGACGTGACAGGCCGCGTGAAGACCTACGAAGCCATTATCAAGGGCGAGAACATTCCTGAACCGGGTATCCCTGAGTCCTTTAAGGTTCTTTTAAAAGAGCTTCAGTCCCTGGGACTGGACGTGAGGGTGCTGCGGGATGACAATACAGAGGTTGAGCTGACTGAGGATATTGATTACAGTGATACAGATCTGCGCTCCATCATTGAGGGCGAGAGACGCTATGAGAACCAGGAAGAGTCATTTGGCAACTACGGCTATCAGGAGCAGGAATTCAGAGACGGAGAGCTGGTAGATGTGGAGGAAGATGACGAGGATGAGGGAGCCCGCATCGCTGAAGAGATGTTCGGCGATTTCGACTCTTCCTATATAGATGAAGAAGAATAGAAGGGAGTGTCGCTGATGCCAGAAACCAATGAAACTTATCAACCGTTGACATTTGACGCAATCAAGATAGGCCTTGCCTCTCCGGAGAAGATTCTGGAATGGTCTCACGGCGAGGTAAAAAAGCCGGAAACCATCAACTACAGGACCTTAAAGCCAGAGAAAGACGGCCTTTACTGCGAGAGGATCTTCGGTCCCAGCAAGGACTGGGAGTGCCATTGCGGTAAGTATAAGAAGATCCGGTACAAAGGCGTTATCTGCGACCGGTGCGGGGTGGAAGTCACCAAGTCCAGTGTCCGCAGAGAGCGTACAGGCCACATCGCTTTGGCCGCGCCGGTATCTCATATCTGGTATTTTAAAGGGATTCCCAGCCGTATGGGCCTGATCCTGGACATTTCCCCCAGGGTGCTGGAGAAGGTGCTGTACTTTGCTTCCTACATTGTGCTGGATCCCGGCCAGACCTCTCTTCAGTACAAACAGGTGCTCTCGGAAAAGGAGTACAGAGAGGAGCTGGAGAAATACGGCTACGGCGCGTTCCGGGTAGGCATGGGAGCCGAGGCGGTTCAGGAGCTTCTTCAGGCCATTGACCTGGAGAAAGACTCCGAGGAGCTGCGCAAGGGCTTAAAGGATGCCACGGGACAGAAGAGGGCCAGGATCATCAAGAGGCTGGAGGTGGTAGACGCTTTCCGCAATTCCGGCAACAAGCCGGAGTGGATGATCATGACCGTGATCCCCGTGATCCCGCCGGATATCCGTCCCATGGTACAGCTGGACGGCGGCCGTTTCGCGACCTCTGACTTAAACGATTTATATAGAAGGATCATTAACCGCAACAACCGTCTGGCCCGGCTTCTGGAGCTGGGGGCTCCGGACATTATTGTCCGCAACGAGAAGCGGATGCTTCAGGAGGCTGTTGACGCTCTCATCGACAACGGCAGAAGAGGACGGCCTGTGACTGGACCGGGCAACCGGGCCCTCAAGTCCCTGTCTGATATGCTGAAAGGAAAACAGGGACGTTTCCGCCAGAACCTTCTGGGAAAACGTGTGGACTATTCCGGACGTTCCGTTATCGTGGTGGGGCCGGAGCTGAAGATCTATCAGTGCGGCCTTCCAAAGGAGATGGCCATTGAGCTGTTCAAACCTTTCGTTATGAAGGAGCTGGTGTCCAACGGAACCGCTCACAACATTAAGAACGCCAAGAAGATGGTGGAGCGCCTTCAGGAGGAGGTTTGGGATGTGCTGGAGGATGTGATCAAGGAGCATCCCGTTATGCTCAACCGGGCTCCAACACTTCACAGACTGGGAATCCAGGCATTTGAGCCCATTCTGGTGGAGGGCAAGGCCATTAAGCTCCATCCCCTGGTATGTACGGCTTTTAACGCTGACTTTGACGGAGACCAGATGGCTGTTCATCTGCCCTTGTCCGTGGAAGCCCAGGCAGAGTGCCGTTTCCTGCTTTTGTCGCCCAACAACCTGTTAAAGCCGTCTGACGGCGGTCCTGTGGCGGTTCCGTCTCAGGATATGGTTCTGGGCATCTACTACCTGACCCAGGAGAGACCAGGCGCTATGGGAGAGGGCATGTGCTTTAAGAACCCCAATGAGGCGATTCTGGCCTACGAGAACGGTGCGGTGACCCTCCACTCCAGAGTAAAGGTCCGGGTGAGCAAGAAGATGCCTGACGGCACCATAAAGACAGGAGTCATCGAGTCCACTGTGGGACGTTTTATCTTCAATGAGATCATCCCTCAGGACCTGGGATTTGTGGACCGGAGCGTTCCGGGCAATGAACTGCTTTTGGAGGTGGATTTCCATGTGGGAAAGAAGCAGTGCAAGCAGATTCTGGAGAAGGTTATCAATGTCCACGGCGCTACCCAGACCGCTGTGACCTTGGATGACATCAAGTCCATTGGCTACAAGTACTCTACCAGAGCGGCCATGACCGTATCCATCTCCGACATGACGGTTCCGCCCAGCAAGCCTCAGCTGATCGCTGACGCCCAGGCGACGGTGGATCGGATCGCGAAGAACTTCCGCAGGGGTCTGATCACGGAGGAGGAGCGGTACAAAGAGGTTATTGAGACATGGAAGACCACGGACGACCAGCTTACCCACGACCTGCTGACAGGTCTTGACAAATACAACAATATTTTCATGATGGCGGACTCCGGGGCCCGCGGTTCTGACAAGCAGATCAAGCAGCTGGCAGGCATGCGGGGACTGATGGCGGATACCACAGGACACACTATTGAGCTGCCCATCAAGTCCAATTTCCGTGAGGGATTGGATGTACTGGAGTACTTCATCTCCGCCCACGGCGCGAGAAAGGGTCTGTCCGATACCGCCCTCCGTACGGCTGACTCCGGTTACCTGACCAGACGTCTGGTAGATGTGTCCCAGGATGTGATTATCCGGGAAGTGGACTGCTGTGAGGGCAGGGATATCCCTTATATGGAGATCAAGGCTTTCATGGAAGGACAGGAGACCATTGAGAACCTGGAGGAGAGACTGACAGGAAGATATATCGCCGAGACTATCACGGACCCGGACACAGGCGAGGTGGTGGTGAAGGCAAACCATATGTGTACCCCCAAGAGAGCCAAGGCGGTCATCGAAGTGCTTCAGAAGCTGGGAAGGGAGAGCGTTAAGATCCGCACCGTGCTCAGCTGTAAATCCCACATCGGCGTCTGCGCGAAGTGTTATGGTTCCAACATGGCCACTGGCCAGGCGGTTCAGGTAGGCGAGGCGGTAGGCATCATCGCCGCCCAGTCCATCGGCGAGCCGGGAACCCAGCTTACCATGCGTACGTTCCACACCGGCGGCGTGGCCGGAGGCGATATCACACAGGGTCTTCCCCGTGTGGAGGAGCTTTTTGAGGCCAGAAAGCCCAAGGGCCTTGCCATTATCACGGAGTTTGGCGGGACCGTGACCATCAAAGACACCAAGAAGAAGAGAGAGATCGTGGTCACAGATACAGGGACAGGCAACTCCAAGACCTACCTGATCCCCTACGGTTCCCGTATCAAGGTTCAGGATGGCCAGGTTCTGGAGGCCGGAGACGAGCTGACAGAAGGAAGTGTGAACCCCCACGATATCCTGAAGATCAAGGGAGTCCGGGCGGTCCAGGATTATATGATCCAGGAGGTTCAGAAGGTTTACCGTCTCCAGGGCGTGGATATCAACGACAAGCATATTGAAGTGATTGTGCGGCAGATGCTTAAGAAGGTCAAGGTGGAGGAGAGCGGCGACAGCGATATCCTTCCCGGCGTGTCCATGAATGTTTTGGAGTACAATGACATGAACGAGAAGCTCCTGGCAGAGGGCAAGACCCCGGCAGAGGGCAAGCAGGTCATGCTGGGTATCACCAAGGCCTCCCTGGCTACCGACTCCTTCCTGTCCGCCGCGTCTTTCCAGGAAACCACCAAGGTTCTGACGGAAGCGGCCATCAACGGCAAGGTGGATCACCTGATCGGCCTGAAGGAGAATGTACTGATCGGTAAGCTGATCCCGGCAGGTACGGGTATGAAGCGGTATCGTTCCGTGAAGCTGGACAGTGAACTGGATATGGATGACGAGATCCTTTTTGACGACGAAGAAGAGGAGGAGGATATTCAGGATATGGCGCCTCTGGAGGAAGAGATGATGGAAGAGGCAGAGGAAGTTCTGGATATGGATGACCTGGAAGAGACTGTTGAAGAGGTTTAGGCCATAAACGATATATGAGAGAAAACCCCCTGGAAGCCGGGCAGAACAGCTTCCAGGGGGTTTTACGCATGAGAAAAGAAAACGCGATTGGGGCCTTGTCCCCCCCTAGATCCACCCGGACACCAGAGGTACCGCCGCTACGGTCAAAAGGCCTGACACGGCGATGGCCAGACTGCTCATAGCGCCTTCGATCTCTCCAAGCTCCAGGGCTTTGGCGGTGCCGATGGCGTGAGCGGAGGTTCCCAGGGCCAGACCCTTGGCTATGGGATCGGAGATGGAAAACAGGCGAAACACAGCCTCTCCGATCACATTTCCCAGGATTCCTGTGAGAATGATGCTGACTACGGTCAGCACCACGATTCCTCCGGCTTCCTGGCTGACGCCCATGCCGATGGCAGTGGTGATGGATTTTGGGAGCAGGGTTACATAATATTCGTGGCTCAGCCCAAATAACCGGCTCATGGCATAGATACTTAAGATACTGGCCAGAACCCCTGAGGCGATTCCTCCGGCAACCGCGCCCAGATGATCCTTTAACAGTCTCATCTGACGGTACAGGGGGATTGCCAGACACACAGTGGCAGGGGTCAGAAGGTAGCTGACATACTGACTGCCTTTCTGGTAAACCTCATAATCAATCCGGAAGACCACAAGGAACAGGATGATCAGGGTCACGGCTACCAGAAGGGGGTTCATAATAGCCAGCTTTGTCTTCCTCTTGACCTGGAGTCCCAGGAGATATGCCCCAAGAGTGATCACAAAACCAAAATATCCGGAGTTTAAGAGAAGTTCATTCATGATAATTTCTTCCTTTTCATAATAGTAATCAAAAATTCCGTAACTTTTCCGGTCACTGCCATGACCACCACCGTGGACACAGCGGATATGGCCACCACGGGCACAGCCACTGCCTGTAAGGCCGGGTAATCCTCCATGAGCCCTACCGTTACCGGTATGAACATCAGCGGCATGGTGTCCAGAAGAAAATTGCCGGTTTCCTCCACTGCCTCCAGTTTAATCACCCCGGAACAAAGTCCTGCCAGCAGCAAAAATAATCCATAGACCCCGGCTGGGACAGGAAGGGGGAGGAGAGCCCGGAGAAGCTCCCCGGCCATGGTAATGCCGAATATGATACAGCTCTGTTTTACATATTTCATCAGAATACACAGATCCTTTCCCGGTTTTTCGCGGAGTTGATTTCCGCCTATCCAATTTTACCACGAGACGGGAAGTACTACAAGATGGATGTAATAATGTGTGCTGGTATCGGGTGTCACTGGGTTGCTGTTTTACTCTTTAGCCCAGTTTATCATACGATCAGCGCGGCAAGCGCACGGACCTATCGAAACAGCAATCTATTCCATGGTCGCGGGCGATTTTAATAGAAGAGTTTGCTGGACTGTCTGGGAAAATGGGTATATAATAATATGTGCAAATTTAACCAGATAAAAATGTCCAGGTTTTGACGGGCCTGGATATCGCACGGATTGTTGGTGATTTCATTTTGTCTTTACGCGGCAGGCTGGTATTGGCTTTTATGTCTGAGTTGTCGTTTTAATCACTGTATATCAGGGCAATCCATGCTCTTGATATAATATAACTGCTCCTTGCGAGGGGCGAAACCCAGATGGCTCTGTAATCGGGCAAGCTGGCGAACAATAAAAAAGGAGGTTAAAGATGAAATGGAAACGTAAACGGAAATAGGCACTGTCATTGGTTGTGTCCTTCGCCATGTTGTTCTCTAATGTGGGGACGGCAGCGGCGGTAGGACCAATTGATCCGGAGGCCCAGCCCACTGAAACAGTGGACACCGAGACAGAGCCGACATTTGACTTGACTGACGAGGAGACCGGAGAGAAGTCTGAGACTGAAAGTGAATCCGAGGCAGGGGATGAAGCTGAGGACAAAGTTGAAGACGAAACTGAGGATGAGAGCGAATCCAAGGTAGAAGATGAGACCGAGGATGAAAGCGAGTCCGGGTCTGAAGATGAGACCGAGGACGAAAGCGAGTCCAAAGCAGAAGAAGAGACGGAGGACGAGAGCGAATCCAAGGTAGAAGATGAGACCGAGGATGAAAGCGAATCCGAGTCTGAAGATGAGACCGAGGATGAAAGCGAATCCGAGTCTGAAGATGAGACCGAGGACGAGAGCGAGTCCAAGGTAGAAGAAGAGACGGAGGCTGAGAGCGAGTCCAGGGCAGAAGAAGAGACGGAGGATGAGAGCGAGTCCGAGATAGAAGAAGAGACGGAGGATGAAAGCAAGTCCGAGGTAGAAGATGAGACGGAGGATGAAAGCAAGTCCGAGGTAGAAGATGAGACCGAGGATGAAAGCAAATCTGAGACCGAAGCTGGGACAGAGGATGAAACCGAATCCGGGACCAACACTGGGACGGATGAAGGAACGGAATCAAAGCCTGAAGAAGATCCCGATGGCGAAACATCTGTGGATTCCGAAAAGAGTGACGTTAAACCGTCTCTAGAACTTACACCAAGTCACAAGCACAGCTGGTCTGTGGATTGGGACTATGACGGCAGCTGTCACTGGCATGAGTGCGATGCCAAAGACTGTCCTGTGACTGATGACAGAGACAAGGACGGTTATGGGGAGCATGACTATGATAACCGAGGCGTATGTATTGACTGCGGCTTCGACGCGATGGACGGCATTGCCGTAGTGGCGGAAGGAGCTGTCCCCACCTATCAGGAAGCTTATAATGATATGATCAACTTAAAGGAAAAATATCCTGAGGGGATGACATGGACGAACTTTGAGCCCTATGGGAGCAGAGGCGACCTTGGCGACGCTTATACCTGGAAAGGCGGAGCCATCTATGGAGCGAGAAGCGGTGTTGGCTGCATGGCCTTCGCGTTTATCCTCAGCGACGCGGCCTTTGGCAGTTTGCCAGCAAGGGCAACCAAGAACTTTACATTTGAGGATGTAAAGGTAGGTGATATACTGCGTGTAAGGGGCAATAGCCATAGTGTCATCGTTCTTCAAAAGAGCGCGGGCGGAGTCACAGTGGCTGAGGCGAACTTTAATAAATCTGTCCACTGGGGACGGGCTATGAGTGTGGCGGATGTTGAGGAAGCGGATTTTGTTATTACCCGTTATCCGGAGGGCTATATTCCATCAGACAGCGCTGACGCTGACGAGGTGGCTGACGAAGGAACCGCGGGGAATTTGAAATGGTCACTGACAAAGGCAGGGGAGCTGACTGTCTCCGGCAATGGGGCTATTCCGGATTACTCATCAGACAGCCTTGCGCCGTGGAGCGAGTTGGGCGTTTCTACAATCGTTATTGAGGATGGCGTCACCGGCATTGGGGATTATGCTTTTTATCAGAGCGGAGCCCTCAATGTGTATATTCCTGACAGCGTGACATCTATTGGCCAGAGCGCGTTTTATGGATCCGCTCTGCTGGCGGTTACGATTCCTGGCAGCGTTGAGACCATTGGGAATAGCGCTTTCCGCAATTGCGCGAACCTGACTTCCGCTTCTGTTTCTGAAGGACTGGAAATTATTGGAGACAATGCGTTCCGAGGCTGTACGGCTTTGACTCATATTGACTTTCCGGCAAGTATTACATCGGTAGGCGCAGGAGCGTTTATGGATTGTACGGAGATGGTCAGTGTGAGATTTATGCCAGGTGGCGAGGTAGAGATAGGGGACAATTTGTTCTCTCGGTGTTATAAGTTAATGAGTGTAACGCTGCCTCTGAATGCGGATTGCATTAGTGATGGTATGTTCGCCTCCTGCAGTTTGCTTCCACAACTGTATATTCCAGCAAGCGTCCAGCAAATTGGAGGAGAGTATGGAGTAGGGATCTACGAAAGTCCGTTTAACTCGTGCGGAAACTTAAGGGTTATCTATTTTGGCGGTAGTGAGGCAGAATGGAACAGAATGATGAATCCAGTTTTGTCAGCTTCTCTGCAGTCGATCAGAGTGAAGGTAGTGTATGATGCTGAGTTTGAAGATCCTTTCGCCCCAGAGCCTGACGACCCAGGCGATTTCCAGCCTGGCGACGACGAGAAAGATCCGTCAACTCCCGATGACGACGAGAAGAACCCAGGAGAC
>CAJUSJ010000105.1:0-5149 GCA_910588865.1 uncultured Lachnospiraceae bacterium | reverse complement strand
ACGACGAGAAGAACCCAGGAGACACGGACGACGACGAGAAGGATCCGTCAACTCCCGACGATGACGAGAAGAATCCAGGAGACACGGATGACGATGAAAAGGACCCGCCTGGCTCTGGTGACGACAATAAACCTAAGCCCAAGCCCCCCACAACCAATCCCGGCGGAATTCATAACGGGCTTATCGTGGTTGGCGGATCAGGCGGCGGTTCCAGAGGCGGTTCCCATTCCAGCGCCAAAAAACAGTCCGCAAGCGGGTCCCGTACCGCGATTAAGACACAGGAAGACGGAACTAAAATTACCACAACCACGGATGCTTCCGGCAGCGTAAAGATGGAAGTCAACTTATCCGCTTCAGCGGTTGCTGCCGCTGAGGAGAGCGGCGGAGCTGTTGCCTTGCCTATTTCGGCAGTTACGGCAGCCAGTGATGTCAACTCGGCGTGGGCTATTACGGTCCATACGGAAAAGGATCAGGTGGTAAATGTGGCGATTCCCACGGTCTCGCCTACCGCGGGTACGGTAGCGGTTGTGGTCAATGAGGATGGTTCCACCCAGGTGGTCAAGGGTTCTGTTCCCACAGAGAACAGCGTTGTAGCGCCTTTGTCAAATGGGGCCACAGTAAAAATCGTGGATAACAGCAAGAACTTCGCGGATGTTCCCCAAGGGGCCTGGTTTGAGGAGGCCGTGGATTTCGTGTCTGCCAGGGACCTGTTCCATGACACAACAGAAACCACATTTGCTCCTGACCAGCCCATGACTTACGCTGTGCTGATGACAGCCCTGGCCGGATTTGACGGAGAGGAGACAGAAGGCGGCGCTACATGGTATGAGAAGGGCGCGCGGTGGGCTGCCGCCAATGGCATCAGCGATGGGGCTGACCCCAACAGCGGAATTACCTGTGAGCAATCCCTGACAATGCTCTGGAAGTACCAGGGCTCACCCGCGGCGGCAGATGCCTCGGCTGACCAGCCGAGCGACACCCAGAAAGCCATGAACTGGGCTGTGGCCAACGGCATTATCAGCGCTTCAGAAAGTGAGTCTTTGGATCCCCAGGGACAGGTAAGCCGCTGTCAGGCCGCTGAAATCATCATGAACTTTGCTAAAAAGGTATCCCTTAATTCCCAGCAATAATTAAAATGGGGGTTTAAGGAAAGGGGACATTCCCTGAACTAAAAAATCCCACAGGAAACCATGTTTTGTGAACATTTGGTTTTCCTGTGGGATATTTTTATGGATTGGTTTTGTTGTAGGTTTGTTATAAGTTGGCGAACACATCCATCTGGTTTTTCAGCTCTCCCACAATCTCCTGGTTGGTGTGCATCCGGGCGGTTATGCCGTTGATCTCCCCCACCAGGCTGTGAGTGCTGCCTGCCGCGCCGGTGACGCCGGAAGCCGCGCCGTCAATAGCTGCCGAGATGTTGGAAATAGACCCGGCGATCTCATCCATGGAGGCCTTGAGCTGGTCTACCCGGCTGTTGAAGGCTTCGATGGAGTCCTGTATGTAGACCGCGTCGGCTCTGTACTGCTGTCCGGACTTTACCGACTGCTCAAACTGGGACAAAACCGCTTTCCCCAGATAATCCACCAGCTCCTGGGCGCTGCCGGACAGGTAGCTGACAGCCCCGGTGACAATGCCGCTGACCTCCTGAATATGGTTGGCGGTCTCTGTGCAGGAGTCAGCCAGGCGGCGGATCTCCTGGGCAACCACGGCAAACCCTTTTCCCGCCTCCCCGGCCCGGGTGGCCTCAATGGAGGCGTTGATGGCGATAAGATCTGTGGACGAGGAGATCGAGAGGATATCCTTTGTCAGTATGCTGATCTGATTGACGCTCTGGCTTTTTTCGATAGCCTTGTTTAAGTCTGACATGATCTCCTCGGTCCTGGAGCGGACCATTTCCATGTTTGCCTGGGAGGTCTGTTCCAGCTCTTCCGCCCGCTTGCGCATATCAATGGAGTAGGTGGTTATGGAGGAACACTCCTGGGCCATGGTACAGGCAGCGTCCAGTGTTCCGGATGCGCTGTGACTGATGGTGTTGGTGCTGCTGGCGATCTCCTCAATGGCCGCGGACAGCTGGTCCGTGAGCCCGGAAAGGGCCTGGACGCTTCCGCTTGAGTTCTGGGTCCGGCTTCGAACCTCCCCCACCACATCACTGATCCGCTGGGAGCTTCCCTGCAAAGTGCCCATGGCATTCTGGATGGGAGCGATGACAAATTTGCGGATAATGCGGAAAGCGGCAATTACCAGCAGGATGCCCACCAGAAGGGTGAGAGCGCTGATGACCAGAGAGGAAATGTAGACCACAAAGAGGCGGTTCCGGGCCTGTGTGGCCTGATCGTTGACAGCGCTGTAGAGGGCGTCAATACTCTCCTCCGCCGCGGTGCTGTACCTGGCCACATCTCCATTTGCCATGGCGTAGGCTTCCTGAGTCTTGCTGTCAGCGCTGGCACAGACTAAGTGGACCAGGGCATGTTTAAATGAATCATAATCCGACAAAAGATTCTGATAGGTTCCCAGTTCTTTCTGTTCCACCATATCCCCGTAGGATTCCAGACGTTCATCAAGGGCCTTCTCCTCTGCCTTGATTTCTGCCACCAGGCGGATCATGGTGCTGTGGTCCGCTGCCACGATATGTGACAGAGCCAGACGGTGGATGTTCATCATGGAACGGCGGATCTCCTCCAGCCGGGCTTCACTGACCATATATTCATCCACAATGGTTCCGGCGCTGGAGTTGACATTATTGACGCCGAATACTGCCAGTATATTGGACAGCAGCGTCACCAGACCCAGCAGGATAATAGGCAAAATAAGACGCTGCTGCAATGTGAGCCTGTTTTTCATACGAATTCCTCCCATAATTTAGAAAATGATTTCCCTACCGGGCAGTTACTCCCTCCACCATACGGTCCAGCTGGGCCTGGAGGGAAGCGCCGGAAGGATTTCCCAGGGCCATATTTCCCGCGAATTCCGTCACAGGGTCCCAGAACTTGCCCCCCACCCGCTGTAGCTGGGAAAATTCCGACTGAGCCAGCAGGGCGGCTATGGCGGGAGAATCCTGAACCTGGGGCGACTCGGCCGCGTTTATGTTGGAAGGGCCCTGTCCCCGCAGCTCGAAACGCCGGGTCTGATTATCCTGGCTGGTGATCCACTGTGCCAGCCTGGCAGCCCACTCCGGATGCTGAGAATAGGCGTTGACACCCATAAGCTTACAACCGGAAAAAGAGGCCATCTGCACCTCCTGACCAGCGCAGGTAAACTGGGGAAGCTTTGCCGCTCCCATATTTTTCCCCCAGGCCTCCTCTATGGCTACCGCGTTCCACACACCGCTGACACCCGCGATCACCGATCCGTCCTGGACTCCTGCCAAAAATTCCGTGTCCGTTCGGCTGGCAAACCCGGAACTTCTGGAAATCGCCATCATGGCCTGGGCCACATCCACACCCCGGATAGGATTGTCGGTGCTGTTCCAGGTGCAGTAGTTGGTAATGCCGTCGTCATTTAATCCTACCTGAAGACCCGTGTTTCCAAAAAAGGCGTAGACATACCATGCGGAGGACCAGTCCATGACCACCAGTTTTTCTGCTTCCTCCGCCACCTTCACCATCTGGTTCAGGCTTTGAATATCATCCTGAGAAAAATAGGCCTTATTATAATAGAGAAAATAGCCATTGTCAGCTGTCAGGGGATATGCGTACAGGGTGTCGTCCACGCTGGCGGCAGACACGGCGGCCGGAAGATTGGATGCCCGGATCTCCTCTGGATTTTCAATAGGATCCAGAGCTCCCGCGGCTGCCAGGGCCGCGACCTGGTCGTCGGCAAAGGCAAACACATCGGCTCCGCCCTCCAAGTCGCCCAGAAGCATATCCTTGCAGCTGGATTCGCTTTGAGCCTCATAGGTGATGTGAAAATCTGCCTCGCCGGCGTAATGATTTTGAAAAGAGGAAAAGATCTCCCGCAGAAGCGCCTCGTCTTCCTGGGCCCCCCACACGGTCAGCTCCACGGTCCGGTCAGCGGGGGGCTCCAGGGACGCCGGCGTTTCCTGATGGCGGCAGCCGGCAGAGCCCAAAAAGATTATCATGGCCGGCAGGAGAAGAAAATATTTCGTTTTCATAAGTGACACATGCCTTTCTGTAAATTTTGAGGAAATTATACCATTTTTTGGGGTGGTTGACAAGTTGTCGCGATGTGTAAACAACAGCCTGACAGTTAAGCCAAGGTACAGCAGCAATACAGGTACTTGACAAATGGACTGTGCGGAGATATACTTAATGAGTAGGAATTGGCTCATCGAGTTAGCGATAACTAACCAATAATAAATAAAGGAGTACAGTATGATCAATATTGTGATTGTGGCAGTCGTGGGAGGAGCAGTGGTAGGGATTTTGTGGAAAAAGGTGAAAGATCATAAAGCGGGAAAAGGCGGTTGTGGATGTGGAAGCTGCGGGGGATGCCCGTCTAAAGGGACCTGCCATAACTGAAATAGGAAGTAAACCGCGGCGATACGACCAAAGAGGCGGGCAAAGGGATTCTGGTACTTGATGGGAATCTTGTAGAAAAAGGGAGGGATCACAAAGCGGGAAAAGGCGGTCGCGGGTGTGGAAGCCGTGGCGGATGACAGTCTAAGGGGGGCTTGTCAGAGATAGAAGAAAAAGGATCAGGTGGAAGACGCGGTATTTCTGAAATTTGGAAATATCGCGTCTTTTTTGTGTGCGCGGGCCCGGGAGGAAGTTCGTCAGAAGAACTAACCGGAGCCCGGCGCGTTGATAGGGGAGACGGGGCTTTCCTGCCGATTTTGCGGTGAGCAAAGAAGGGAACTGTTGTATATGGGGGCAAAGTCCGCAAAATAGAGGAATATTTTCCCTTGAAGGGGTGTAGAAAATTTTCCGGACAATATATACTTTACTTGTGAGAAACATCATGGTGAAAATTACAATGTATGGAGGTAAAAGACATGAAAAAACTGTTAGCTTTTTTGACATGCTGCATTGCTGTGCTGTCTGTTTCCATCACAACCTATGGGGCAAAAGATAAGACTGATACTTACGAGTATGAGGTGAGGGATGGAAAAGCGGTTTTGATGAGGTATGCCACTACTACATTACTGCATTAATAATCGAGTAATATTATACCACTAAAGGTACACCCTTAT
>CAJUSJ010000104.1 GCA_910588865.1 uncultured Lachnospiraceae bacterium | reverse complement strand
GTCTGCGGGGCAAAGCTGATTCTGGAATGTCTGGACCGGGGCTGGTATCCCAGCTGGGATGCCCAGAATCCCTGGTCCGCGGCATTGGCGGAGAAGCTGGGCTATCACTTTGACCATGAATATGAGGTCTATGAAGTGAACCTGAAGGAGCTTAGGGCGCGGGGGCGGTAACCCTCCGGCGTCGGTGGTTTGGCCCTATACGAAGAAAAGGATGCCTCTCTTATGAAAAAAATAAGTTACCTTCCTCTGACGTCCGCCCCCTGGAGACAGAGTGATACCTACCGGGAAATCCTGCCCAAAGCGCCCCAGCTGGCCGGAATCATACGCTGTTTCTGGGGAAGCGCCGTGCCTTACCGGAAAACATGGCAGGAGCCTGCGGTAACCCTGGTGATCCCGGACACCTGTGTGGATATTATTTATGAGATCGATCACACGGCTAACACGGTCACCGGCAGGTTCTGCGGGATCAATGACGCGAGTTTTAAGGCCCGGGACGGCGGAGAGCCGGGGCACCTTCTCTCCATATTCGGGATTCGTTTTTTTTCCTGGGAGGCAGCGGCCTTTTCCGAGGATTCCCTGAAAGGCACCGTAAACGGCTGTTACGACGTCCGCTCCAGATTTTGCCGGCTGGACAGGCTCCTTGGCCAGCGGCTGTTTGAGACGGATTCCCTGGAAGAGCGAAGCCTTCTCGCGGAAGAACTGCTTCTTGGGCAGGTGGATTCCTCCAGGCGGCACAGGGTGGTGGACCAGGCCGTGGAACAGATCCTCTTTCAAAAAGGAGCTTTAAGCGCGGACCGGCTGGCCCGGGAATGCTTTATCAGCAGCCGTCAGCTGGAACGTCTTTTCCACGAGTACATCGGGATCACTCCGAAAAAGCTCTGCGGCCTTGTGCGCTATCAGTATCTGTGGAACGAGGTCATAAGAACTCCCGGTTTTCGAATGCTGGACGGGGTGAGCAAATACGGCTATACGGATCAGTCCCACCTTATGCGGGAATTCAGGCGCTACCATACTATGGGCATTCAGCAGGCGGTCACATATGGCAAAAGTCTGTGATGATGTCGGAAATATACAATACTTTTTCGGCTTCTGCTGGTAAACTAATACTCTACCAATCATTTACCAAGGAGAGGAGTTGCCATGAAATATCGTAATACTTTGATCGCCGTAAAAGATATGTCCGCTTCCCTGAAATTTTACAGGGAACTGTTTGGTCTGGAAGTAGCCGTTGACCTGGGGTGGTGCAAGACATTGACCTGCGGCCTGACCTTGCAGGAACATTTTGACGAGATCGGGGGCTTCCCGGCGGAAACCATGAAATACCGCTCCAATACCATGGAGCTCTACTTTGAGACAGAAGATTTTGAAGGGTTTCTGTCCCTTCTGGACGCCTGCCCGGAGGTAGAGCGGCTCCATGAGCCCAGAACCTACCCCTGGCTCCAGAGAGGAATCCATATCTTTGACCCGGACGGCCATCTGATCGAGGTCTCGGAGAGCATGTACACGGTGGCCTGCCGGGAATTCCAAAAAGGAGCCAGCCTCGAAGAGACCGCCAAGCTGACCCAGCATCCCCTTGAGGTAGTTCAGACATGGTTTGAGAAATACCAGGAATCAAAAAGCGCTGATTTCAGCGTGTGCGGCACAGACTGCGGTGCCTGTCCCTGTCACGGAACCATGTGCCCGGGCTGCGACGCCTGCCGCGGCAGAGTGTTCCACGCGCCGGAGGGAAAAGCCTGCCCTATCTATGAGTGCGTCATCAGCGGGAAAGGCCTTAAAAACTGCGGAGAGTGCGCCATGGTGCCCTGTGAGATCTGGCTGAACACAAGGGATCCCAAGTACTCTGACGAAGAATTTGCCCATAGTGTGAAAAACCGGGTTCAGGCCCTGAAGGCTAATTTGTAAAAGTTGATTGCCCTGCGGAAAAGAGGAACAAAGCAATGATTTTCAATACATATGGAGACGAGACATTGCCATCCCTCATGCTTATTCATGGAATGGCAAATACGGCACAGTTGTGTTATGGGCAGATCCTTCCGTATCTTGATGAATACCAGGTGATTTTGTGCGAAGTAGACGGACATACGGAAAAGGAACAGGGTTTGTTCATATCCATCCGGGATTGCTGCGAGAAGATAGAAAATTATGTGACCCAAAATAGGAAAGGAAAAATCTACGGACTGTCCGGCTTTTCCATGGGCGGGACGATCGGAGTGGAATTGATGGCAAGAAATAATATTGAGATTGAAAAGGTTATCCTGGATGCCGCGTTCTGTGTAAAAATGGGTATGCTTACTCCGGTCTATACAAAAGCTTTCTGCTGGGCTCTGAACAGAATCAAAACAGGTAAAACAATACCAGGTGTCATGATTGAAGGCGTTATGGGAAAGGGAAATCTTGGTATCGTAAATACTCTTTATAAAAATATGGAAACCCAGTCAATAAGAAACGCCTGCGGAGATCTTTTCCGGTATGAAATATCCCAGACACTATCCGATTTTAGGGAACAGGTTGCTTTTTGGTATGGCGGTAATGAATATTATCCGGGAAAAACCGCTGAATTATTAAAAAGGCATCTGCCCCAAATGAGGGTGGAGGTGTTAGAGGGAATGGGACATGGACAGTTTCTAAATGAACATCCCAAAGAATACAGCGATAAAATGAAGAAAATTCTATACAAAGAGAGGAGCCCCGCTGAATCATGACTGACAATAAACTGGTACTGGCCTATATTGGCAATGGAAAAAGCGCGAACCGCTATCATATCCCCTTCGTCCGGCAGAGGGAAGACAAATTTGTGATCAAGACCATCTTCAGCCCCCGTATCCATCATGACGTCTGGGCGAAGCTGGAAAATGTCCACTATACGGAGAATGTGGATGAAGTGTTCGGGGACCCGGAGATTGATCTGGTGGTGGTGAACACCGGGCTGGCTTACCATTATGAGTACGCGAAACGGGCTTTAGAAAGCGGAAAACACTGTCTCTGCGAGAAGCCGTTTATGCCATCCAAAGCCCAGGCCCAGGAGATTTTCGACCTGGCCCGGGAGCGGGGATTGTACTGCTGGGCCTATCAGAACCGCCGCTATGACAGCGATTTTTTGACGGTTCAGAAGGTGATCGAGAGCAAAAAGCTGGGAGAGCTTTTGGAGTTGGAAATGCATTATGACTATTATCGTCCCCAGGTTCCTGAGGGGGCGGCTTCCTTCAGCCCCCTGTCCTCTTACCTCTATGGCCACGGCTGTCACACCCTGGATCAGGTTATCAGTTATTTCGGGAAACCGGACCGTGTTCACTATGACGTGCGCCAGCTCTTAGGGGAGGAGCGCATGAACGACTATTTTGACTTAGACCTGTATTACGGTATCTTGAAAGTGTCCGTAAAGTCCAGCTATTTCCGGGTAAAGAGCAGGCCCAGATTTGTGGTCTACGGGAAAAAGGGCATGTTTGTGAAGGAGACCGACGACCGTCAGGAGGAGCATTTGAAGCTGTTTTACATGCCGGGACAGCCCGGGTTCGGCCTGGACGAGCCAAGGCACTACGGAGTGCTGACCTATTATGACGAACATGGAGAATTCCATGAGGAGAAGGTTCCCAGCACGGCCGGGGATTATGGCCGGGTCTACGACGGGGTCTATGAGTGTGTGGTGAACGGAAAGGAGCCTGAGATCAAGCCATGGCAGACCCTGCTTCAGATGGAGATGCTGGAGACCGGGGTCAAGGGTCTTAAATAGCCCCGGGCAGTCATGGAGGACTCAGAACCATTGATGGATAATAAAATCTTACTGGTTGACGATGAGAAGGACATCGCGGAACTTTTGAAGAAGTTCTAAAAAAGAAGGATAAGGCTGGCGGACTATCATGGACAGTGGTAGCCGCCAACTTTTTTATGTACATGGGGCGGAGTGGAATATGGACGCTGAAGCGGCCCCGCCTTTACTCGATTTTCACGGGATTTGGAGCATTTGGCTCCTGGATTCATATCAAAAAGCCGGTGAAGGGTTGAGGGACAGGTTCACAGGGTACCTGTGACAACAGTAACCAGGCTTGCCCCAGATACTATGACAGGCATGGAAATAGGACCACTGTCATGATAGAATGGGATAAAAGGAATGAGACGAAGGATTGTTTTATACGGGAAATGAAAAATTTTTTATTTTTTTCCATAAATTTCCCCCTTCCCGGACGTATCGTAAGTACAAGGCCAAAGCGAAAGAGGGCACTGCCATGAATGACCAGCAATTTGAGGGAAATATCCGCCGTATCTGTCAAAACGACAAAGACGGGCTGAAAAATATTTACGAGGACTACTGTCCCATGATCTTTTCCGCGGTTTCCGACATTTTAAAGAACCGGGAAGACGCTGAGGACGTGACTTCGGAGTTTTTTATACGTCTGTGGAACATCGCGGATACCTACCGGGGAGGCAGAGGGCACCGGGGGTGGCTGATCACGGTTGCCCGAAACATGGCTGTTGACTATGCCCGGAAGAAAAGCAGGGAGCTTCCTGCCGGGGAGATCCGGGAGGACCGGCAGGAGAAATCATCAGCTGAAGACCGGGTCTTATGTAAGCTGAGCCTTGAACAGGCACTGATGACATTAAAAGAGGAAGAAAGGCAGATTGTGAATCTGAAGATCATGGGAGAGCTGACCTTCCGGGAGATTGCCAGGATCTTGAAGAAACCTCCGGGAACCGTGGCCTGGCGCTATCGGACTGCCATGGAAAAATTAAAGGAGGTGCGGCTATGAGGCGGATTTCCCGGTTGGAGCAGGAGTACAGGAATTTAAAACGTCAGGCAGCGCCGGATCTTTGGAGCCGAATCGAAGAACGTTTGGAGGAACACCCGGAACGGAGCGTGATTCGGGGAGAACAGCGTCTGGAAGAGGAATACCCGGAACGAGGCTTGAATTTAAAACAGCGGCATCGGGGGGAGAAGGGAAACAGGAAAGCTGCCGGGCTATACAAAGGCAAAGGCATTTTCCGCCCCAGGGTTGTCTTTGGGGCCGCGGCGTCCGCGGCAGCCATATTTCTTTTTATGGCCGCGGGTTCCTGGTATGATGATCCCCGGTCTCTTGTGAGGAATGAGAAGATTTTTGGGGAGGGGTCGGAAATGCTGGGAGGAGAGGCCGGCGCGGACTGGGAAACCACTGCTTTTGTCCAGGAAACTTATTTGGCGGCAGAGGAAATTGACGGGGAAAATCACCAGATTAAAGGGGAAACAGCCCCTCAGGAGACTGCCTGTCCGGGCCCGGCCCCCTCAGCCTATGCCGGGGGGAATCCGCCTGCCGGTGAAGGGAAAAAGGCTGAGGGAGCTCCGGGAGTGCTCCTCTACAGCCAGTTGGAACTGGCTGATTACCAATCCCTGTCCCTTCCCGCCCAGGCCGTGACCGTATCAGAAGATGCCATGTATTTCTCGGAGGAGATCCTGGAGGATACGGAGCTTCTCTGTGTGGGGACGGTGGCGTCCGTGTCCCTGGAACCAGACGACTCAGGCTGTCCGGCTTTCCTCGTCTATGAGATCCCGGTGGATTCGGTCTGCTACAGCGAAACCTACACCACAGGACTCGCTTATGTCCAGGTGAAAAGCCCCATTGTCAGGGCAGTGGGAGGCCATAATCAGATCCTGTATCAGATGCAGGTTGGTGCTTCCTATGTACTTTCCCTGAAAAGCGCGGATGATGGCTGGGAGCTGCTGTTTCCCTATGCGCCTCAGATCCAGGTCACTCCGGGCGGAGGGTATCTGTTTCACTCCGGTTATGGCAGCCTGGCAGATGACAGCGCCTTTGTGGTGGTGGGGCAGCAGGAAGGGGACAATGATTTCTACTATGACAGGATGCTGCTGAGAGAGGACGGCGATTTCCTTTCCGACCTTATTTCGCTGGTCATGAACCAATCATCTAATGGAGGAAAAGGGTGAAAATATATCACCTATCCCCCGCGCCCCATAAGACGGGGCATGTAATGCTGTAAAACACGCGCGGAATGGAGGAAATTATGAAAAAAAATTTGAAATGGCTTCACAGGGGATTTTGTTTGGTAACTGCGGCGGCGTTGCTGGCAGGCTGCGGGAACCCTTTTTCAAGCATCACCGAACAGATAGACGGAGACTTCTCGGGCGGGTCAGATTATAGGAACATGGCGGCGGAGACGACGGCGTTTTATAACGGCGGTTCCGGAGATGAAAGCGGGGCGGAGGGGGCTGCCTCTGACGATTCCCTGGCCATGAAATATGAGGCCGCGTACGGAGACCAGGATTTTAACACAGAGGAATACAGCTATATTTCCGAAAACGGCTACAAATCCACAATAGATGAGCCTCTGTCTACCTTTTCCGTGGATGTGGATACCGCGGCATACAGCAATGTGCGCCGCTATCTGAATTCCGGCCAAAAGGTTCCGGCGGATGCCGTCCGGATCGAGGAAATGCTGAACTATTTTAGCTATGATTATCCAGAACCGGAAGATGGGGAGCCTTTTTCCGTCACCGCGGAATACTCGGACTGTCCCTGGAATGAGGACAGCCGGCTGCTGCTCATCGGCCTCCAGGCAGAGAAAATTGATTTTGACAACCGCCCGGATTCCAACCTGATTTTCCTGCTGGATATCTCCGGCTCCATGTATTCTGAGGATAAGCTGCCCCTGGTGCAGAAAGCCTTCACCATGCTGGCGGAGAACCTGACTGAGCGGGACCGGGTTTCCATTGTCACTTACGCGGGTTATGATTCCGTGGTATTGGACGGAGTACCTGGCAGCGAGACAGCGAAGATCGCCGCCGCCATCGATGATCTGGAGGCAGGAGGCTCCACCGCGGGAGCCGCGGGCATTGAGCGGGCCTACGCCTTGGCGGAGAAAAATTATATTCCCGGCGGCAACAACCGGGTGATCCTGGCGACAGACGGGGATCTGAATGTGGGAATCAGCAGCCAGGGGGATCTGACCCGGCTGATTCAGGAGAAGAAAAAAAGCGGTGTCCACCTGTCGGTCATCGGCGTGGGCACAGGCAATCTCAAGGACAACAAGATGGAGGCCCTGGCGGACAACGGCGACGGAAATTATCACTATATTGACAGCATATTCGAGGCCAAAAAGGTGCTGGTGGACGAGATGGGCGGAACCCTGATCACTGTGGCCAAGGATGTAAAGATCCAGGTGGAGTTTAATCCTAAATATGTGGCCGGATACCGTCTGATCGGATATGAAAACCGGCTTTTAGATAAGGAAGATTTTGATGATGATAAGGTGGACGCGGGGGAAATCGGCTCCGGCCACAGCGTGACGGCTCTCTATGAGATCATCCCGGCAGGAGAAGGGGGAAATGGAGATGACGGGGGTCTTAAGTATCGGACAGCAGGGGAGCTGGTGGACAGCACGGAACTTCTCACGGTCAGTCTGCGGTACAAAGCGCCTAACGGCAGCAAGAGCACCCTTCTCACCTACCCGGTGGAGTCCGGGAGCTACAGCCCCGCGCTCTCGGAAAATTTGTCCTTTGCGGCGGCTGTGGCGGAGTTCGGCATGGTGCTTCGGGACAGCGACAACAGGGGAAATGCTGACTATGATACGGTTCTGGCGCTGGCGGAGTCCTGTATCCACAGGGATACAGATGAGTACAGGAAGGAGTTTTTAAAACTGGTCAGCATGGCTAAGGAGCAGTAATGGTTATGGAGTAAACCGTAACGCCATGCCTTTCAGGCATTAGAAACCCCTAAAAAACAGGTATTGGATTTTTCATTGTTTAGACGTTATAATGATGATACCGATATAGTTTGCCTTAACGTCTTATACAAGAAGAAGGAGGAAAAGGATGATGATACAGAGAAGTGCCAGGGGACAGGCGGTGCCTGAAAGGACGGAACCCATGGGCAGGGAAGCTTTCGAAAGGATCGATCACACGGAGATCCGCTGGCTAGGAAACGCGGGAGCCCTGATCAACAGCAGAGGAACCACCATCATGACAGACCCGGTGTTAAGCGGTTTCGACATGCCTCTCCTCATAGAGATGCCCATCGCGGAAGCGCAGGTGCCTCATCTGGACGGTATTTTGCTGACCCACTGTGACAATGATCATTACAGCCGCGGTACCTGCGGAGCGCTGAAAGAGGTGACGGACGGATATCACGGGCCTCACTATGTGGCAGGGCTTTTGGGGGAGGAACTGGGGATTTCCGGCCAGGGTCATGACATCGGGGAGCGGTTCACGGTGGGAAATACGGAGATTTCCCTGACCCCGGCGTGGCACAACTGGCAGAACGAGTCGCCAAAACACCATACCAGGGAGTTTGCCCGGGAGGATTACTGCGGCTTCTGGCTGGATACGCCTGACGGAAGCATCTGGATCCCCGGGGACAGCCGCCTGCTGGAAGAACAGCTTCACATGCCTGTACCGGATGCCATCCTGTTCGATTTTTCCGACAGCCGCTGGCATATCGGCATGGATGGAGCGGTAAAGATGGCCGCGGCCTATCCGGACACCCCTCTGATCTTGTGGCACTGGGGGAGCGTGGATGCCCCGGAGTGGAAAGAGTTTAACGGGGACCCGGACCAGTTGCGGGCCAGGGTGGTGAACCCGGAGCGGGTTGTGGTACTGAATCCCGGGGAGGCTTACAGACTGACCCGGCTGTCAAAGCAGAGGTAAAAATGTGATGAAAAAAAGACTGTATCTTGTCCGCCATGGCCAGACCATGTTTAACCGCCAGCACCGGATCCAGGGGTGGTGTGACTCTCCTCTGACAGAGGTGGGAAAGCGTCAGGCCAAGGCTGTGAAAGAATATTTTGAAGAACACGGGATCAGCTTTGACCATGCGTATTGTTCTACAAGCGAGCGGTGCGGCGACACGCTGGAATTGATCACAGACATGCCCTATACCCGGACCAAAGAACTGAAAGAAATGTTTTACGGGGAGCTGGAGGCTGAGAGCGAGCGCTTAGGCACCAGGGATCCCAGGGAATGCGAGACTTATTATCTCCGTTTCGGCGGAGAGTCTTCCAACGCGGTCAGGGACCGGATGATTTCTGCCTTAAGGGAAATAATGGAGCGGAATGACCATCACAGTGTCCTGGCCGTCAGCCACGGGGGAGCCAGTTTTAATTTCCTCCGGGGGATCGGGGCGGATATGAGGACGTATGCGGATGGGATTACCAACTGCTGCGTCTTTGTGCTGGAGTATGAGGACGGGAAGTTTCATCTGACAGATTGTATCCCCAATCCGGTGAAAGGGTAGCTGCCCCCAACCGTCCCCGCCCTCTGACAGGTACGCGCGGCCTTGGCGAGATGCCGGGACCGGGCAGGAGACTGCCATTATTTACCACAGGCCATTAAAAACTGTCTTTCCCAACAGATATGGAGAAGACAGTTTTTTTATGTACACGGGGCGGAGAAGAAATGTGGCCGTTTGCGCGGCCCCGCCCGGGCACAGCGAGGAGGGGGAGAAAATCTCCCCTACTCGATTGTACACGGGGCGGAGAGGAGTATGGCCGATTGTTACTGATTTATGGTGTGAACAGAAATGGTTGATTTAACCATGTGATATTGATATAATGTAGCCAAAAGATACAAAGAAACCGGAGGAAGGTATGGTTACATTTACACATAAGATTTCCGATCCCAAGGGACTCCACGCCATAAATGCCGCCCGTTTTGCCATGTTTTGCCGGGAGTGCCCCTGCGTGGTCCATGTGGCCCGCGGGGACATGGCCGCCGATGGCAGGCAGATGATGGGGCTGATGAAGCTGAGGGCAAAGAGGGGGGAGGTTTTGGAGTTCAGAGTGGATGGGGCTGGCGACGAAGAGGCGGCAGAAGAGCTGAGAGAATTGGCGGGGGAACTTTTGTAGATGAGGAAAGTTCCCCTTTTCCTAGCAGTTAGGAATCCGGTTTCTCCGCGGCCTGGGGTGATTTTAAGTTATGATAGAATCACAGGATACATAAAGAGAGGACGTAAGTGACAGTAGGAGGGATCATGTTGAACAACAGGCAGGAAAGGCTCCTTGAGTTGCTGATGGAGAGACAGGACTGGATGACCAGCCGCCAGCTGGCACGGCTTTTGAACGTGACGGACAGGACCATCCGGTCTGACGTGGACGCGGTGAACAAGCAGCCGGGGGTGGTGGGGATTGAGTCCAACGTCCGCAGAGGATACCGGGCCGTGAAAAGGCAGGAGCGGGGGGAGGAAGCCGAAAGCCGGGAGAGCAAAAGCCATGGCGGGACGGACATTCCCCAGACGCCGGGGGCCAGGTGTATCTATATTATCCAGCGGCTGCTGTTTGAGAGCAGGGAGTTGAACCTGACGGAGCTTCAGAGCCAGATTTACATCAGCGGCTATTCCATTCAGAATGACTTAAAGCGGATCCGGAAGATGATTGAGCCTTATGGGGGCTTAAAGCTGGTGAGAAACCTGGAGTGCGTCTCCCTTCAGGGGGATGAGCATGTGAAGCGGAAATTCTACCGGGATCTTCTGGTGGCTGAGGTCCAGGAGAATTTCCTGAATCTCAACAGGCTGGCTCATCTGTACAAGCATTTTGACCTGATTGAGGTGAAGGACATTTTCGTGAAGGTGCTGGAGGAGTATGATTACTCCATCCATGAGTCCATGTTTCCCATGCTTATTGTCCACGCGGGGACGAGTATCGAGCGGATCCTCTCCTACCACTATGTCTGTTCGGAGGAGATCAGGCCGGGTCTGAAAGACACCATTGAGTACCAGATTGCCGACACGTTTTTCGAGCGGATCGCCAGAAGGCTCCACATCCAGGTGAAGGAGGGGGAGGTGGGCATGTTTGCCCTGGTGATCATGGGACGTCGTGCCTCCAACTACGCCAGCGACCACATAAAGCTGGGAGATAAATGGCTGAACACCCGGAGACTGGTGGAAAATTCCCTGGTGCGGCTCATGGATGTGTTCGGGGTGGATTACCGCAGGGACGAGGATCTGACGGCAGGGCTTAAGATGCATATCCACAGCCTGATCGAGAGGGCCAGAAACCAGGTAGCGCTGGAGGATGTTTTTCTGGAGGAGATCAAAGAGAATTATCCGCTGGTCTTTGAGATGGGAGTGTGTATCACCGGTTATCTGGAGGAGGAACTGGGGCTTCCCATCGCGGATATGGAAATCGGGTTTCTGGCTCTTCATCTGGGGGCGGCCAGCGAGAGGCTGAATTCTGTCAGGAAGTACCGGGCCATGATGATCATGCCCTACAACCAGACATTTTTTGATATGTGCGAGAAGCGGATCATGGAGATGTTCCGGGAAAGGATAGAGATCGTCAAGCGGTGCAGCTACTTCGAGGAGAGGGAGGTGAGCCAGGCGGCTCCGGATCTGATCCTGACCACCACCCCCATTGACCACAGTCTCAATATCCTGACGGTGCCTGTCAGCGTGTTTGTGGATTCGGAGACAGAGGCCAGGATCCTGGAGGCTTTAAATAATCTGGATAAAAACCGGTTCCGGCTGGAATTTGCTTCCCACATCGGACATCTGATGCGCAGGGAGCATTATCACGGAAGCCTTGTCTGCCGGACGCCGGAGGAGGTCATCGGGATTTTATGCAGGGGGCTTATGGAGGAAGGGATCGTGGAGGAAGGATTCCGGGATTCTGTTCTGGAGAGGGAGCGCATGAGTCCCACCTCTTTTGCCAACGCCCTGGCGGTTCCCCACGCTTTCCAGGCTTACGCCAGCAGGTCCACCATCGCCGTGGCCAGGCTGTCCCAGCCCGTAAAGTGGGGAGGATTTGAGGTGCGTCTGGTCATGCTGTTTGCCATCAACGACAGCGACCGGCGGATGATCAAGATCTTCTTTGACTGGGTGTCCAATCTCATCGGCAGCCCCAGGCAGCTGGAGAGGCTGACGGAAGAGTGTTCGTATGAGGAATTTGTAGAGAGAGTCATGGAGTAGGGTCCGCGTAGCGGGCCCTTTTCCTGTGTACACGGGACTGAGATACACGGGGCCGAGAGGAATATGGCCGCTAGAACGGCTCCGCCCTTTTCCATGGTATTTCTTGTTAATGTGCACAATAGATTTTTTCCTTACAGCTAGGAAATGGCTTTACTGCACAAAGAGATGATTTGGGGATATAATGGGGTCAGAAAATGAAAGGAGGGGAAATGGTGGAAGGATTAGAGATGATATGCTTTCAGATTATTTCCAACGTGGGCACGGCCCGGTCCAGCTACATCGAGGCCATCCACAGAGCCAAGGACCGAGACTTTGAGGGAGCAAAGCAGTGTCTGAAGGCGGGACAGGAAGAGTTTTTGAAGGGACATGAGGCTCATTTTGAGCTGCTTCAGAAGGAGGCCAAGGGGACGCCGGTGGGAGGTTCGCTGATCCTCATTCACGCGGAAGACCAGCTTATGAGCGCGGAGGGGTTTAAGATCATCGCCGAGGAGCTGATCGCCGGCTACCGGCAGATGGAGGCTCTGGAAAAGAGACTGGAAGAATCAGGTAAATAGGAAACAGGAGAATGGTTATGAAGAGAGTATATTTATTCTGCAGCGCGGGGATGTCAACCAGTATGCTGGCCAGCAAGATGCAGGGGGTGGCTCAGGACCACGGACTTCCCATTGAGGTGGAGGCGTTTTCTGACGGAAAGATCGGACAGATCATTGAGGAGCGCCACCCGGACGTGATCCTTCTGGGGCCCCAGGTGAAGTTCCGGTATCAGGAGATCGTCAGCCAGTACGGCTCCACGGGGATTCCCATCGCTGTCATCGACCAGTCGGCCTACGGCATGATGGACGGGGAAAAGGTGCTGAAGACGGCGGTGAAGATGATGAAGGAAGCAAAAAAATCGTAAGAGGGGACAGAAAGGGGGTTTATCATGTTACAGAAATTAGAAAAGGTGTTCATGCCTCTGGCTGAAAGAATCGGAAGAAATAAATATCTGATCGCTATCAGGGACGGTTTTCTTCTGTCCATGCCGCTGCTGATCGTGGGTTCCTTTTTCCTGCTGATCGCCAATTTCCCCATACCGGGGTGGACCCAGTTCTGGGGAAGATTTTTCGGCGACAACTGGGCGGCTTATTTTTCCAAGCCCACGGATGCCACATTCTCCATCATGGCGATCCTGGCGGTCATCGGAATCGGGTATTCCTTCGCGGGGCAGATGAAGGTGGATAAGCTGTTTGGGGCAGCCATCTCTCTGGTAAGCTGGTTTCTGATCATGCCCTATGAGATTCTCTTTGAGGACCAGGTAGTCACCGGGATCCCTCTGGGCTGGGTAGGCTCCAAGGGAATCTTTGTGGGAATCATCTGTGCCTTCGCGGCGGTCCACATCTATTCATGGGTGGATAAAAAGGGCTGGGTCATCAAGATGCCTGACGGGGTGCCGCCTACGGTTGAGAAATCTTTTGCGGCTCTGATTCCGGCGGGAGTGTCCCTTCTGGTGTTCTTTTTGATCAATGTGGTGTTTGCCATGACGCCGTTTGAGAACGCTTTCAACTTTGTGTTTGTAATTTTGCAGACTCCCCTGCTGAAGCTGGGCAATACGCTGCCGGCCATGGTGATCGCCTATATTTTCCTCCACTTTTTCTGGTTTTTCGGGATCAACGGCGGCTCGGTGGTAGGCGCGGTGTTCAATCCCATTCTCCAGACCCTGTCGGCGGAGAATCTGGCGGCGCTTCAGGCGGGACAGCCCATACCCAACATTATTGTCTGTATACTGGGGTTAAAACCCTCGCCTTGTAGGCGAAACCTTTAGG
>CAJUSJ010000103.1 GCA_910588865.1 uncultured Lachnospiraceae bacterium | reverse complement strand
TAGTACCGAGGTGATAAACGGTGAAAGAGAAATTCAATCAAATGTTCAAGGACAAGCTGTTTCTTGTCATGTTGGTGTTGGGCCTGCTGACTATTGTTGCCGCGGCAGGCGTGGTTACCATTCAAAGAGGAAATGTCCCGGGGGAAGAAAATCCCTACATGGAAAATTTGCAGGGGACAATAATCGCGGATGAGGAGGGGGCCGGGAGTACGGACCAGGTGGCGGGAACCGCCGATGCCCAAAGAGAACAGATGGTGACTGCATCCGACAGCAGGACAGACACCGAGAAGACAGACAAAGGAGACACAGAGGCCCCTCAGTTGGCCAAAGCGTCTGAGAGTGCCCGGGAAGACAGCCAGAAAGCGGGCGAGACAAGGCAGCCGGAAGCGGCTTTGGTTGATTCCGGTTTGGAGAACGCGGTGTCGTCCCTGGTGCTGGATTTTTCCGATACCAGCCGCATGGCGTGGCCGGTGATGGGCAATATCCTGCTGGATTACAGCATGGACACCACCATCTATTTCCCCACCTTAGAGCAGTACCAGGTGAATCCCGGAGTGGTGATTCAGGCAGAGGTGAGCCAGCCCGTAGCGGCTCCCGCCAACGCGAAAGTGGTGGCGGTCAGCTCCAACGAGGAGATCGGCAACTTTGTGGTCCTGGATCTGGGCAATGACTTTACAGCTACCTGCGGCCAGTTAAAAGAAGTGCAGGTGGTGGAAAATGAGTACCTTGAGGCAGGACAGGTCCTGGGATACGTGGCAGAGCCTACCAAGTATTATTCCGTGGAAGGGAGCAACGTATACTTCCAACTGGAGCAGGGGGGAAACAAGGTGGATCCCTTAGATTATTTTGAGTGACAGCTGAAGATGTGGAATATGGCGCAAAAACGGCATGGTCCGAAGGGACCTTGCCGTTTTTGCGCCAGAGGGACGTAAGGGATATGACGCTGACGTCCCTCTCAGAGCCGATTTGTAAAGCTTACCTCTGACCGCGGCTGCCCTGAGGGTTATCAAAGGCAGGGTTGAAGGCGTAGAAGTCCTGGCTGTTGAGATGCTCCTGGACATCCCGGAGAGCCTCGCCGAACCGCTGGAAGTGGACGATCTCCCGCTTTCTCAGGAAGCGGATGGGATCGCGGACCTCCGGGTCTTTTACCACCCGCAGGATGTTGTCGTAGGTGGTGCGGGCTTTCTGCTCCGCTGCCATGTCCTCAAAAAGATCTGTGATGGGGTCGCCCTTGGATTGGAATTCACAGGCGTTAAATGGCACGCCGCCCGCGGCCTGAGGCCAGATTCCGGTGGTGTGGTCGATATAATAGGGGCCGAAACCGGAGTCCTCGATCTGCTGGGGCGTCAAGTTCCTGGTGAGCTGGTGAACAATAGCGGCCACGATCTCCAAGTGGGCCAGTTCTTCGGTACCTGTATTGGTACTGAAATGCCCCATATTAAATAAGGATTTGTGTTTTCCCGGATTATTCGGTATACTTTAAGATGAAGAAGTTAGGGGAGAGGATGGCATGGAAAGAACAGTAGGGATCGGATGTCAGGATTTTGAGAGGATACGGAAGGAAAATCTCTTTTATGTGGACAAGACAGACCTTATCCGGCAGTGGTGGGAGGCCGGGGACGACGTGACACTGATCACCCGGCCCAGGCGTTTTGGGAAAACCCTGAACATGAATATGCTGGAAAAATTTTTTTCTGTCCAATACGGGGGACGGGAAGATTTATTTTGCGGACTTAAGATATGGGAGGATGAAAAATACAGGAGGCTTCAGGGGAGTTATCCAGTACTGTTTATCAGTTTTGCCGATGTCAAGGAAAATACGTATATACAGGTAAGGAAGAGGATCTGCCGTATCATAAAAGCGCTGTACAACCGATTTGACTTTCTTTTAGACCGTGATCTGTTAAATGAAAGCGAGAAAAAAGACTTTCTGCATATTTCGGTTGATATGGAGGATAATGAGGCCTCTTATTCTTTAAAGGCTTTGTCAGACTATCTCTTTCGTTATTATGGAAAAAAGGTGATCATCCTTCTGGATGAGTATGACACGCCTATGCAGGAGGCTTATGTAAACGGGTACTGGGACGAGATCGCGGCTTTTACCAGAAGCCTGTTCAACGGGACCTTTAAGACCAACCCCTGTCTGGAGAGGGCGATTATGACCGGAGTCACGAGAGTGAGCCGGGAGTCTATATTCTCGGACTTAAACAACCTGGAGGTTGTGACAACGACTTCTGAGAAATACGCGGATAGTTTTGGTTTTACAGAAAAAGAGGTCTTTGCCGCCCTGGACGAATTTGGCTTGTCTTCCAAAAGGCAGGAGGTAAAGGACTGGTATGACGGCTTTTCTTTTGGGAGGCGGAAAGATGTCTACAATCCATGGTCAATATTAAACTATCTGGACAAGAAACAGTTCGCGCCTTACTGGGCCAATTCCAGTTCCAACAGCCTGGCGGGAAAGCTGATCCGGGAAGGGAGCAAAAATTTGAAAACCGCGTTTGAGGGCCTTCTGATGGGGGAAGCCATGACAGCGGAGATCGACGAACAGATAGTCTATGATCAGCTGGATGATAATGAACCGGCCATCTGGAGCCTGCTGCTTGCCAGCGGCTATCTGAAAGTCAGGGATCTGAAAAGATATACCTCAGACTACGGGGAGTGGAAAGAGGAATATAAACTGGAAGTGACGAATTTTGAGGTAAGGACCATGTTCCGCAATATGGTGCGGAGCTGGTTTGCCAGCGGCTCTTGTGGCTACAATGATTTTGTGAAAGCCCTGCTTCTGGGCGATGTGGATGCCATGAACGAATATATGAACCGTGTAGCGGAAACCACATTCAGCAGTTTCGACACAGGAAAGAAACCGTCCAGGTCAGAGCCAGAGAGATTTTATCATGGCTTTGTGCTGGGACTTATGGTGGAATTGTCCGGGCGGTATATCCTCACTTCCAACAGGGAAAGCGGGTTTGGACGTTACGATGTGATGCTGGAACCTGTAAAACCAGACAGAGATGATGGGATCATCCTGGAATTTAAAGTGTTCCAGCCTAAGAAAGAAGAAAATCTGGAGGACACGGTGAAGGCGGCGCTGAACCAGATTGAGGAGAAAAAATATGGGGCTTTGCTGGCAGCCAGGGGGATTCCGGCAGAACGGATTCACAACTATGGATTTGCCTTTCGCGGGAAAGAAGTATTGATCCGAGAGGGTACCTGCTGAGGTCAATTTTCGCCTCTATTATGCCAGATTCCCGTCTGGATGCTGTTGATCACCCCGCAGACCGCCATGGAGCCCACGAACAGGAGCACGATGACAGCCCCGATTTTACCGGGAATCAGATGGAAGATTCCAAGGGCTGTAAGGATATTCAGGATATAGACCAGAGAAACCGCTGTGATGAACCCGTACAGGCACAGAAGCTCCCTGTTTTTGATCCGTCTCAGCTGCTCGTGGGTGTACCCGACGCGGCTTAAGGTGATAAACTGTTTCTTCCGCCCCGCGGCCTCTGTGGCGAAGCGGAACATTAAGGACAAAGACAGCAGGGGGATCAGGATGGCAAAGGATAATAAGCACAGCATAAATTCTCCTGAATTCTGGATGGTCCCTGCCATCAGGGCGCAGAGGATGTTGGCAGTGAAGATGAAGAGCCCGATGTACAGCCTGGCCATCTTCAGATCTTCCCGGAAAAGTCCCATGTACACCAGTTTATCCCCGTCGTGTATCCATTTTTCAGGGACCGACCGCTCCAGCCAGGGAACCACGGTTTTGTTGATCATGCCCCACATGGCAGCGGTTCCCGCAAATCCCCAAAAAACCATCTGCTCCGGCGCGTTCTCGCAGGTATAGAGCAAAGCGGCGCAGCCAAAGTACAGGGCAGGATAGACCCACCGGACGCCGGGAGCCGTCAGCCCTTTCGGGGTTTTCAGTTTGATTTTCTCCTGACCTTTCAGCAGGGTCAGGATGCTGTTTCTGTAGGAGTATCCAAGATTCAGCATGGTGCACCAAAAGACCTCCAGGATTATGACGCAGGCGGTAAGGGTCACCGACTGAAGGCCAAAGGAGAGATGGACTTCACACCCGGACATGGATTTAAACAGCATCCCCAGAACAGGAAAGCACAGATATCCAAGGCCGATGCCCGCGGGGATGGACAGGACCATGAGAATGCCTGTCTGGAACAGGAGGAATTCCACCAGCTGTCCATAGGTTCCGCCGCAGATCAGGATCACTGCCAGGTCCCCGGATTTCTTTTTTACATAGAAGTCATTTGCCAGAAAGATCACCACAATGCACAGGCCCACATTAAAAACCGTCAGATAGGTGGGCAGGTCATTGCTGCTGTTAATAAAGGTCACTCCGATGGCGTCGGACATGGCCAGGTGGAAAAACATAAACATGAACATGGACGACAGGACAAACACGATCCAGAAAAATCCTGCCCTGTCCAAGTCCTTTCTAAGAGAACGGGCGGCTGTTTTTATCATTGTAAAAATCCTCTTGATTCACTGGCGTTAAGCTCCGTGATTTTGTCAAAATATTCTTTCTGGGTCAGATTTTCCCGCAGGATGGTCTGCTTGATGACCCCGTCTTTGATATACACCAGCCGGGAAGAATAGGAGGCGATCAGCGGGTCATGGGTCACCATGATAACCGTGACGCCCTGGCCCCGGTTCAACCTGTCTATAAGGGCCAGGAATTCGTTGGAATTGCGGCGGTCTAAGTTTCCTGTGGGCTCATCGGCGATGATGATCTTGGGGTTCATGATCAGTGCCCTGCATATGGCTCCCCTCTGGCGCTGTCCGCCGGAACATTCTCCGGGATATTTGTGAAGGATCTTTTCAATATCCATCTGTCTGGCCATGGCTTCCACCCGGGGCCGGATCTCTGCTTTCTTCACCCTGGCCAGGGCCAGAGGCATGGCAATATTTTCATACAGGGTGTGGGTGTCTAAAAGATTAAATTCCTGAAATACAAACCCAAGGTTCTGACCGCGGAACCTTCCCAGCTCATTGGCGGTCATGGAGCGGACGTTGACGCCGTCTATGATCACCTGGCCCTTGGTGGGAAAATCCACGGTGGAGATATTGTTGATAAATGTGGTCTTCCCGCTTCCGCTTGGCCCCATGACGCAGATAAACTCACCGGCTTCCACTTTGAAAGAAATGCCGTGGAGAGCCTCGAATTCATTTTCCTGCTCTAAGTTGTAGATCTTGGTCAGGCCCCGGGTTTCTAAAATGGTGGCAGACATGAAAAATCCTCCCTTTCTGCTGAATATTTTACTGAGCCGTTAACTGTTTCCTGAATTCGGTGGGAGAGACCCCGCACTGTTTTTTGAACAGGCGGCTGAAGTACAGGGGATTGTTGTAACCCACGATCTCAGCGATTTCCGTCACATTGCAGGACGTGGACTCCAGCAGGCTCTGGGCGTTGGATATCCTGAGGGACAGAAGGTACTGGGTGGGCGTGGTGCCGGTGTACTCTTTAAAATTCCGGATAAACCAGCTGACGCTCATGCCCCGGCTTCTGGCATATTCCTCAATGTTGATTCCCTGGTTATAGTGGGCGTGGAAATGGGAAACCGCCAGATCCATCTCGTCGATGAGAAACACGGTTTTGTTCCTGGGCTTTTTTTCCTGGAGCCTGCTTATGAGAACCAACAATAGTTCAAGGTAGTAGACAAGAACCTCTTCGTAATGGGGCCTGGTCAGCTTCAATTCCTGAATCATATGGAGATAAATCTTTTTATAATCCAGAGAAGTTCCCGTATGAATCACATGCGCGTTGTCAGGAATTCGGTATTTTCTTAATATATTTTTCACGTTATTTCCCGTAAAATGAACCCAATATACTTCAGTATGGTCAACACCATAGTAATAATAGCGCTGCTCCTCCTTAGGCCGGTAGAGAACCATGTTCCCGGCTGTCACGATTTCCTCCTTTCCGTGAAAATAAAAATGGGCTTTTCCGGAGGCGATATAGAGCAGTTGATAGTCAAGACGTCCCCTGGGTCTGTGAGTGGGAAGCCTGGGCCGGGTAAACAGGTGATAGACACCCGCGCTTCCCACAAAGAGAGGATGCTTTTTATCCTTGAAATCCAGATGGGAATTGTGCCAGTACGCGTTATCCGTGTACATGGGCCGTCACCTCCTCCTGGTAATTATTATATTATTTTGTGCATGTTTTGTCTATTCCACTTTATGTAAAAAATCCCATAAATCCCTTATAATACTTACAAACACAGGCCTGTGTGGGGAACTTGTTATAGTAAAAAATAATGTATGTGAGGAGAAAACTGCCATGATCGTACCACGCTATTATGAGGACCTGAGAGTGCTTCATGAGAACACCATGCCGGATCGTTCTTATTATGTGCCGGCGAAAGTCAGGATGGATGGGCTGGTTGAACACAGAGAGGAGTCGGACCGCATCCAGATGCTGAACGGCCAGTGGAAATTCAAATATTATGACAGCATCCATGAACTCAATGATCTGTTTTACGAGGAGGGGTTTGACACACAGGGCTATGAGATTGTCCCGGTTCCCGGTGTCTGGCAGAATTATGGCTTCGACAGCCACCAGTACACCAATTTCCGCTATCCGTTTCCCGTGGACCCTCCCTATGTGCCCCAGGATAATCCCTGCGGCGCTTATATCTGTTCCTTTCTGTATCAGGAGGAGGAAAACGCGCCAAAGGTATTTCTGGAGTTCGAGGGGGTGGATTCCTGCTTTTATGTGTGGCTGAACGGGGAGTATGTGGGCTACAGCCAGGTCTCCCACGCCCTCAGTGAGTTTGATGTCACCAGGTACATCAGGGAGGGGGAAAATCTTCTCGCGGTGCTGGTTTTAAAATGGTGTGACGGCAGCTATCTGGAGGACCAGGATAAATTCCGGATGAGCGGTATTTTCCGGGATGTGTATCTGATGAAACGGCCCTCCCAGTGTATTTACGACTATTTTATTAATACCAGACTGGAAGAGGGTCAGGCCCTTGTGAGCATCCGGACAAAATACCTGGATGAGGTTATCCCGGTAAAGGCTACGGTCTACGATAAAGACGGGGAGCTGGCTGCCGGTTTTGTCTACAAAGGAGATACGGAATTTGCCATCAGGGAGCCTGTGCTGTGGAACAGCGAGGAGCCATACCTGTATACCCTGGTTCTGGAGACAGAGAATGAGGTGATCACGGAGCGGATGGGCATCCGGGAGATTCATGTGGAGGACAATGTGGTATATGTTAACGGTTCGCCTGTAAAATTTCGGGGTGTGAACCGCCATGATTCAGACCCAATGGCAGGGTTTGTGGTAAGCGCGGACCAGATGAAACAGGACTTGAAAATGATGAAGCGGCACAATTTCAACGCAATTCGCACCAGCCATTATCCCAATCAGCCCATGTTTTACCAGATGTGCGACCAATATGGATTCTTTGTCATTGATGAGGCGGACAACGAGAGCCACGGGCCGTGGATGCTGTGCTATTCCAATGACACGGATGAGGAGCGGGCAGGAAGGTGGAACGAGCTGATATCGGATAATCCGGAGTTTGACGAGCCTACCCTTGACCGGGTGAGAAAGCTTGTTGAGCGGGACAAAAACCGCCCCTGCGTGGTCATCTGGTCCATGGGAAACGAATGTGGGTACGGCTGTACCTTTGAGAAAGCCCTGGCGTGGACAAAACAGTATGACCCCAGCAGGCTGACCCACTATGAAAGCGCGTATTACAGAGGCCGGAAGAGAAAATACGATTACAGCAATATTGATCTTTACAGCCGCATGTATCCAGGCTTTCAGGAGGTTTTGGACTATGTGGAATCCGACCCGGACAAGCCCTACATTATGTGCGAGTATTGCCATTCCATGGGAAACGGAGCGGGAGATTACGAGGATTATTTTCAGCTCATTGAACAATATGACTGTATCTGCGGAGGCTTTGTGTGGGAGTGGTGTGACCACGCCGTATACAAGGGGAAGACAGCGGATGGCAGGGACATGTATTTTTACGGCGGCGACCACGGGGAGTATCCCCAGGATGGGAATTTCTGTATGGATGGGCTGGTGTATCCTGACAGAACCCCTCATATGGGGCTGCTGGAATATAAAAATGTCCACAGACCGGCAAGAGTCCGGAGTTATGACCAGGACACAGGGGTTCTTATTCTGAAAAATGAGATGAATTATGTGGATATCCGGGACTACCTGGACATCTCCTATGAGGTAAGTGCGGACGGCAGGATCACAGCGGAGGGAAAAATAGACACAGCCAATATTCCGGAGATTCCCCCGGGCAGGGAGGGGGAAATTTCTCTTCCCGTGGCGGTTTCAGACAAGGGAAAGGCGTATCTGAAAGTGTTTTACACCCTGAAACAGGAGGAACCCTTCCGCGAACAGGGGCATATGCTGGGATTTGATGAAATAGCCCTGGCGAACCAGGACCCAAGAAATCAGATCAGCCTGGGATGGCAGACCGAAGCGGAGACCCCGGGGCGGCATCGGCAGATTCATGTGTCCGAAACGCCCAGGCAGCTGACAGTGGAGGGAAGTACATTTACTTATGTGTACAACAAGATGTACGGTATCTTTGACCAGCTTGGGGCAGGGGGGAAAGAATTCCTGGACCGGCCCATGGAGCTGAATCTGTGGAGAGCGCCTACGGACAATGACATGTACATAAAAGAAGAATGGAAAAAGGCCATGTATGACAGGGCAATGTCCAGGGCCTATGTGACAAATTATACCCTGACCGGGGAATATCTGGAGATTCACAGCAAGATGGCCATGACGGCGGTGACGGTGCAGAGGATGATGGACATTGACGCTGTGTGGCGGGTTTACAACAGCGGACAGATTTCCGTGAAAATGGATGTCACAAGAAATCCCGATTTCCCCGAACTGCCCAGATTCGGACTCCGGATGTTTCTTCCCAAGGAGATGGACCAGGTTACTTACTTCGGCCTGGGGCCGGAGGAAAGCTATGAGGATAAACGCAGGGCCGCGAGCCACGGAATTTATTCTTCCGCCGTAACTGGCCTTCACGAGGATTACATAAGGCCCCAGGAAAACGGCAGCCACAGCGACTGCGGCTATGTTGTGGTCAGCGGCGGAGGAGGCAGGATAAAAGCCTATGGCCAGAAGACATTTTCCTTCAATGCCTCTGTTTTCACACAGGAAGAGCTGACCCAGAAGAGCCATAACTTTCAGCTGGTTCCCTGCGGGAGCACGGTGTGGAACCTGGATTTCCGGCAAAACGGAATCGGTTCCAACAGCTGCGGCCCAAGGCTTCAGGAAAAATACAGGCTGGCAGAGGAATGGTTTACCTTTTCTTTAAATATAAAACCAGAATACACAGGAAAGGATGAGTAGGTGGAATATGGAAGAGAGAACATATTTAAAATGGTACAACAAGATCGGTTACGGCTCCGGCGACATTGCCGGCAATGTGGTGTACGCGCTTTTGTCAGCCTTTGTCATGATTTTCCTGACAGATACCGTTGGCCTGAACGCGGGGATAGTGGGAACTTTGATCGCGTTTTCAAAGCTGTTTGACGGGATCAGCGATATTTTCTTCGGCTCCATGATCGACAAGACCCACAGCAAGATGGGGAAGGCCCGCCCGTGGATGTTTTATGGTTATTTTGGCTGCGCGGTCTGCCTGGTGGCCATCTTTGTCATTCCGGCGGATATCAGTGAATTTGCCCAGTACGCCTGGTTCTTTATCGCCTATACACTGCTGAATGCCGGTTTTTATACGGCCAATAATATCGCGTACTCCGCCTTAACCGCTCTGGTTACCAGGAATAATCACGAGCGGGTTCAGATGGGCTCCATACGTTTTATGTTCGCTTTCGGCACCAGCATGCTGATTCAGACCATTACGGTAGGCTGTGTGGCTTACTTTGGCGGCGGAGCAGGCGCCTGGAGAACCGTGGCTGTCATTTATGCGGTTGTGGGCGTGATATCCAACTCCTTATCCGTGTGGTCGGTGAAGGAGCTGCCTCCGGAAGAGTCTGCCCAGGAGGAAGCCGGCGGGGAAGAGCCGGATCAAAAAGAAACCTATCGTCTGACCCAGGCCTTCGGGCTGCTGATTCACAATAAATATTATCTGATGATTTGCGCCTCCTATATTTTGATGCAGATTTATTCCGCCACGCTGAACATGGGAATTTATTTTATGACCTATGTGCTGAAGAACGCCAATCTTCTGGGGGCATTTTCCTGGGCAATCAATATTCCCATGATTGTGGGCCTGCTTTTTACGCCTACTTTGGTGGCCAGATGGAACGGGATGTATAAACTGAATTTATATGGTTATACACTGGGGACAGTAGGACGCCTTGGAGTGTTGGCCGCGGGATATATGGGAAGTGTTCCCATGATGCTTCTGTTCACCGCCATAGCCGCGATAGGGATGAGTCCCCTTCAGGGAGACATGAATGCCCTGATTGCCACCTGTTCCGAATATACCTTTTTGAAAACAGGCAAAAGGGTAGACGGTACCATGTATTCCTGCACATCTCTCGGAACGAAGCTGGGAGGCGGTATCGGAACCGCCATCGCGGGGTGGCTTCTGGCATACAGCGGTTACGTGGGAGGTGCCCCGGAGCAGACGGCTTCCTGTATCAATATGCTCCATATCATGTACCTGTGGCTGCCCATGGTCTTTAATCTTCTGATCACATTGATACTGACCAGGCTGAATGTGGAAAAAGCCAATGAGGAACTGCGGAGAAGAGTCTCCGGGTAAAGGGCGGCAGGAGAGACAACGGACGCGAAAAACACGGATCCGGAAAATTCATTCGTAAGGCAAGCTGGTTTTTGCATAAAGTAGAAAAAATTATGTTCAGGAGCAATGTTTTCGTGCGTGAAATCAGTGAAAGGCAGGGCCGGAGAAATGGAGACGACCAGGATAGGAAGATCCTATTGACGGAAAGTCAGCTTTCGGAGTTCAACAAGGCCCTGAAAATCGGGATTTACAAGGAATTATACGAAAGGGATCTGCTTACAGGCAGTCAGCTGACCTGGCTGCTGAACCGGATCGGATCAGGATTTTCAAAATTGCCCTCGGGAAGTGAAAAAGGATGATGAAAGAGTTAAAGGTGGCCGCCTACTGCCGTGTGTCCACGGACAGGGATGACCAGGCCAATTCCCTTGCCAGCCAGAGAAATTATTTTACAGAGTACATAAAGAACCATGACAGCTGGAACTTGATTCATATTTACTATGATGTGTAGAACCAAACTTTGATACAATTTAATGGGGTGTAATGGCCTGAAATACTGGAAATAAGGCTTGCGAAACGGAGAAAACCCGTTTCCGCGGGCCTTATTTTTTTGTGGATATACAGGGACATGCTTTCACTCTTCGGCAGGGGTGTACGGAATCCGTACACCCCTGCCAAGGTAGACATACACCCCCGTACCTCCCTTGGGAGGCAACATTAAAATGTGTTCGTTATCAAAACGGACTATCGGGGGAATCACTTTCAAAAACGGATAAAGCCGCGGTGAATTAACAGCGAATAGTGACAAGCCCGGGGCTCATAAGATATTGTAAGGCGGTTTTTTATTTTACCCTCAAGTTTTTCCTTCTGCCGGGCCTCAGAAACAGGGGATAAAATACAAAAGTCTCCGCGGGAGGTAGTTCTTGTGACAGAAGAACAGAAAAAAGTAATTATAAAATCCCGTAACAGCGGCTTGGGATACGGGACCATAGCAAAGGACATGGGGCTGACAAAGGAGGCGCTGGAGGACGGAAGCCTTGAGTGCTGTTTTTATGGAGGGAAGGTGAAAAAATGGCAAAGAACGTGACCACGATACCGGCCACGCGGAACCGCTTCACGGCGGCCCCCATCAGCGGCCAGAAGAAGCGGAGGGTGGCAGGCTATGCCCGCGTCTCCACCGACATGGAAGACCAGCAGACCAGCTACGCCGCGCAGTGCGATTATTATACCAGGTACATACAGAGCAGGGAGGATTGGGAGTTTGTCAAACTGTATTCGGATGAGGGGATCAGCGCGACCTCCATGCGGCACCGGGGCGGCTTTAATCAGATGGTGGAGGACGCCCTCGCCGGACACATTGACCTTATTATCACCAAGAGCGTGTCCAGGTTCGCAAGGAACACGGTTGACAGCCTCTCCACCATCCGGAAGCTGAAGGAGAACGGATGCGAGTGCTATTTTGAGAAGGAGAACATCTGGACGTTCGATTCCAAGGGCGAGCTGCTCATCACCATCATGTCCTCGCTGGCGCAGGAGGAGAGCCGGAGCATTTCTGAAAACTGCACCTGGGGCATTAGGAAGCGGTTCGCGGACGGGAAGGTGAGCGTCCCGTTTAGCAGGTTCCTGGGCTACGACCGGGGAGAGAACGGAAACCTGGTCATCAACGAAGAACAGGCGAAGACGGTGCGGAAAATTTACGGTCTGTTCCTGCGGGGGCATTCGCCCTATAAAATCGCGAAGATCCTGACAGAAGAAGGCATCCCCACTCCGGGCGGCAAGAAGGTATGGGGAAAGGCGGTGGTGGAATCCATCCTCACCAACGAGAAATACAAAGGAGACGCGCTGCTCCAGAAGGTTTACACGGTGGATTTCCTTTCCAAGAAGAAAAAGGTCAATGAGGGCGAGGTTCCCCGATATTATGTGGAAGGGAACCATCCAGCCATCATAGAGCCTGACCTTTTTGACAGTGTCCAGGCACTGATGAAGGCAAGGCGGCCGGGGAAGAACCGGAATAGCTGTGTGAGTGTTTTCTCAGGGAAAATTAAATGCGGGGACTGCGGGAGCTGGTACGGCTCCAAGGTGTGGCATTCCAACGATAAATACCGGAAAGTGGTCTGGCGGTGCAACCACAAGTATGACGGAGGGGAGAAATGCGCCACCCCTCATTTTGACGAGGAGACCATTAAGACGCTGTTCGTCAGGGCACTGAATATTTTCTGCGGGGAAAGGGATGAAATTACGGCAGTCTTTGAGGAGGTGAAGGAGACGGCCTTCCGGACAAATGGTCTGGAAGAGGAGCGGGATCGCCTGCGGGAAGAGATGAACGTGGTGGGGGAGCTGATACAGCAGCGCACAGCGGAGAACGCCGGTGTCTCGCGGAACCAGGCAGATTACGAGGAACGCCGCGATACTCTTTGGGAGCGGTTTGACAAGGCGAAGGCACGGATGGGTGAGGTGGAAGACAGGATTGTAGCAAATCAGGCACAGGGGGAGATGGCGCGGAAACTGGTGGATACGCTGAAGGGTATGCCGGATGTTGTGGACAGCTTTGATGAAGGCGCGTGGTACGCGCTGGTGGATTATGTGACAGTCTATGGAAGGGATGACGTTCGGTTCACCTTTAAGAATGGGGTGGAGATTAAGGTATAGGATGTTGATCCAAATTTATCTGTTTGGGACAAATGTCCGGGAGAATATCCGTATGGGTAAGCTGTCTGCCACGGATAAGGAGGTGGAGGCGGCGCGCGCCTTTCCGGAGGGGAGCGGCAGAGGATTGCCATAGCGAGGGCGATGTTAAAGGATGCGCCCATCGGAGCAGATAAAAGAAATGGTCTGATGATACAAGTTTAACATTAGCTCTAATAGATAGTATTATTGAAAAGAATAAAATAGATTATGTTGATATTATGGATAGATTTTCTAATTGGCTAATGTATGATGATTATACAGCATGTGGAGAGGTTTTTGACGTAGGTAACGCAACTAGTACAACAATGCATTAATTTATAAGTAATGTTTCTATAGAAAAATATTCCA
>CAJUSJ010000102.1 GCA_910588865.1 uncultured Lachnospiraceae bacterium | reverse complement strand
GATAGCTGATGGCAGTCAACGCTTCCACCGTGCAATAGGACTGAGCCAGCTGTGCGGTTTCCTGATTATGTGCAGAGACGGATTGGATCTCTTGCAAATCATCCTTGCAGTGTGCAATGTAAGGATCGCCTTCGATGCGCTTTATTTCCATACATTTTCTCCATTGTCAGTTAATTTTGGTATAACTTGGTTGTAGTTTGAATATAATTATAACATTCTATGTCATCATTTGTCACCTGTTTTTTATATTTTTCATGGAATCTGGTCCTCATCTCTTCTCCGTATATTGGTGACGCAAAAAGCAAGACCATCCAACGTTCCCGTCTCATGGTCTTGCTCACAAAAATAAATATCAGTATTCGAATATCAAAATAGTCCTATTACCATCCCATCATCCGCTATTGATCCAATTACCATATCATAACATAATCATGTGGTGTTCCCCCCTTTTCTCTGAACATGAGAACAAAATCCAGCCACTCCTCATCTGCCTGTTCAAAAAATCTTATATTTAAAGTTTTAATTGCCAAAGCATCCAATTCAATTTGATAAAGATGTTCCATAAAATCAGGGCCCTTTTAGTCCCGCTCCGCCTGGCTACCTCTTTATACTTTTTTATCTGCCCCTCTGTCAGACTGGAAAGCATTTCTTTGATTCTCCTCTTCAACAATGCCTTATCATCGCCGAACAATGTTACATTTAAGATCAACTGCTCCTGTTCTGTTTCTGAAAGCGGTAAACCAGTGAGCTTTTCTTCAGATCATGATAAGACTTCAACGATGCTTTAAAATCCCCGTCTATCCCAGACAAATCCACCCCTTTTTCCACAATCCCTTCCTGAATCAGATAATTCCTTAACCTTTTTACAGTGACTTTTCGGTATCGCTTAAACAGGTTTTCATATAAATCCTGCTTTAGTTCCACCGATATTTTATCGCCATTTACCCGTAAATTATTCAGTAAAATTTCAGGGATATACTGGTTCTCCGCTCTTTCTTTTTGCCCACGCAAAAGAATGATCAGCCTCTTTTACCACATTCAACGGTCCTACATAATAAGGTATCCGAAATGTTAATATGTTCTGGATTTTATCTCCATTTTCTTTCAAAAACGGCAAATATTCTCCTGCGTTTTTCACAATCTTTAGTAATTCAACTTCTTGCAGCTGATAAGGTATGACGCCATTCTCTTTGCATACCTGTTTGGGAAGAAATGTTCCCAGTTCTATCTCCTGGCTGAGCATTTCCGTAACACTTTTTTCCTCAATCCTGTCAACCACTTCTTTTTTTAAAAAGGCATAGAATTCCTCCCTCGAACATCCCTTTCCAGCCAGAGGAACCTTTTTGTTATGGCTCTTTGTCATACCGATATAAGCGCAATAATTATTCTTCTTTTCATCTGTTACAGCAAAAATTTCTTTATAATCCTCTCGTGACAAATGGTTCCTCACCATATCTTTTAAAATCTTCAGGTCCCGCCGATGCTTTTCATAAACTTTTACCTTAGCTTCCGAGATTGTCCGGGCATCTCCAAGTATATGAACCAGCATGAACCAGTCATAGATTGATTTGGCTGCTGCAATCACAATAAAAATTTATTCAAACCGTCCTTTTTAGGACCCACATTGGTGGAAATAGTTGTTGTTCTTCATTCAGTCAGATTTCTTATATAGTTAATCTGACTTTTTATTTTTCTTATTTATACAGACGCAAACCTTTTTATATCCCCCGCCATCTCCTCCAGCAGCATCTCCTGATACCCTGCCCGCTTTTGTTCCCGGATCTTCCGCGCCGTATTTTTAAGCACGGGGTTGGTCAGATTCTTCATCATCTCCAGCCTCCGCTCTGACACCTGCTCCTGGGACAGGGCCTTCTCATAGTCATCCCCGCTCATCCGCCAGATGTGGACCCGCCCCGGGAAACTGTCCAGGATCCTCTGGGCGATGTCAAGGCCCTCCGGGTCCATATCCCCGGCATACCTGAAGGAAACCCTCTCATCGCTTTCACACAGCAGTTCCATCAGCCTGTAGGCGGCAGTTCTCGGCTGTCCCGATGTACACAAAAGAGTGACGGGATGATCTGAAAGCTGTTCTGCCAATTCACTGAAAACCATCTCATTTTCCACAATATAGATTTTCTCCGACTCTCCAAAAGCGCCCCGGGCATGTGCTAAGTTGGCCAGGGAGATGATACACGGTTCCTGCCTCTCCCAGTAACCCTCGTAAGCCGGATGGGGGCCCTCCGCTGTCATCAGATGAATGCCAAATGCCGCCACCGTGCTGGACAGCTGGTCAACCAGGATTCCGTTCCTCTCATACAGTTCTTTCCACTTTCTGGCATTTTCCGGGAATTCACTGCCGTCACGTCTGCACAGGACATAGGATAAAAGGGTTCCCGCCGTATTCTGGCGGTCCAGGGCATGGGGATTTCCTGTGGCTTTGGCAGCCAGAACCGCTAAGCGGACCCCATCCCACCCATATCCCTTTGCCTGTGTCGGTCCATCCCATAGTCTCCCGCACAATTTCAGACACATCACAACCTGCCGGACCAGTTCCTTCGCGGATTCTTCGGATATCCGATACTCCTTCATCACCACCGTATACCCGTTGCTTTTCTGTTCCCTCATTGCCCGGATCCAATTGACGGCTTCCCGGGCAGCCGCCTGGGCCTGAGTCTGGCTGGCCGTGACTTCGTATCCGGCCTCATTTTCTGTCTCACCTGCCGGTTTTTCCTCCTCCAGCCTCCCGGCCTCACGCTCCAGCTTATCCCAGAACTCCCTTTCCCTGTTCTTCCTCTCCTGCCTTCTCTCCTGGTTCCCCACCATGGGCTCACCAAAATATTCCTCCAAAAGCTCTTTCAGGGACACGCCGCCATATCTGGTCTCTCCAAGGGCGTTCTCAAATTCCGGCAGGGAAAATGTCAGCCCTTCATTCTCCATAGGTCTGCCCAGGAAACGTTCCAGCGCTTTCCTCTCCTCCTCTGTTCCCTTAACCAAGGTTACCTTCCCGGCGGTCCGCCCCAGGCTCTCCCATTTTTTCCGCATGGCCTCAAAGACCCTCTGATACTCCGGCTGATCCTTAAAATACAACGCGCACTCTCTCCTACTGCTCATCTAATATCCTCTCATGTCCGTTCCAGGTATAGTGGATCACCGTGACGGTCTGGGCATCCGCCGGACGGTAAAGCTCGGAGATCCGCAGGGCCGGAACGGTCTCATAGCAGCCCCAGATGGCCTGGGAATTCATGATGTAGTCAAAGTCCAGGGTATTTACCAGCTGGAACATGCTGCTGATATTCTTGTCATCAACTCCGGCAAATGCCTCGTCCAGGGCGATCATTCTGGGAAAATCGGTTTTTGACGACTTCTGATACTGAGCGTTGACAGCGGCAAACAGGGGCACATACATGGCCATGGCCTTCTCTCCGCCGCTGAATTTGTTAAACGCTCCGTTGGTCAGAGGCTTTTTCTCTCCCTGATTCCGATAGTAGAACATACGGAACTCGAACCATTTCCGGTAGTCCAGGGCATCCCGGACCATGTCGATGTAGTTGATCATGGCTCCGTTTTCTTCCAGTCTCGCCTTTTCTGTCTGGATCTTGCTACGGAAATGCCTGGCCACCCGCTCCACATCCTGGGGAGTCAGAAGGGACTGGTCTCTTCGCAGCAGCTTCTCCAGCTCCTGGGTGTCGATCTCCTGGTCCCCCTGGGCGCTCCGGGCCTTCCATTCCAGAGAAAAGCTTAAGCCCATGGAGGTGTCCATCTGCTTCATCAGGGCTGACATATTCCGGATCCACTGGCGGCTCTCCTCGATCCGGTCGGTCAGCTGCTGACTCAAGGTGCGTGATAAGATGTCCACGAAGATTTCCCGGTCCTTCTCCTGGATCAGAAGCTCGGTCTCCTCTATGGAATTTTTCAGAGCCTGGGCAAACTGGGCAAAATACAGTTTTCTTCCATTCCACATGGAATAGATCCGCAGGCGTTTTCTCAAAGACTGGCCGTCCGCCGCCCCCTCTTCAAAACATTCTTCCATGGCAATGCCGTACCCCAGCAGGCTTCCGCTGTACTTGTGGTAGGTCTGGTGAAGGGAATCCACCAGGGCGCTGGCCTCCCGGTTCCTGTCGCTTTCTCTCACCTGGCCCCAGGCCTCCTGGGCGCATTCTTTCAGGGTCTTAGAGCCCCGGTCCACCACCAGCTTCAGTTCCAGTTCTTCCTCAAAATAACCTCGAAGCATGGTTTCCTGGGAAATCTCCTGGATCAGGTTGGTATTTGCCTCCTCCAGCCGCCTAATACCCTGTTCTTTCTGGCTTTCAATGACAGCCAGCCGCTGTCCCCATTCCCTCAAATTCTTTTCCAGTTTCTCCCGCTCTGCCCGAAGCTCCTGAAGACGTCTGGCCAGCTGCCGGTTCTCCGGGCGGTTTAAGAATTCCTCCGCCTTCTGGATTGCCATCTCCGTGATCTCCAACTCTTTGGACTTTTCCGAAATTTCCCTGAGAGCGGTGTCCTGGATACTTTCATACTGCTCCGCCTTTTCTCTTTCCGTGTCCAGCAGCGCCTTTTGATGGGTCAAATCACGGAGTTTGGAGCAGATATCGGTCCAGAAATCCAGATACTCCCCAGCTGCTTCCAAGGCCTCCTCATATGCGCTTAAGGTCCTGGCGTAGGGAAGTTCCCTTCCCACGCGGATCACCTGCTGCAGGCATTTTTCCTTTTCCGCCTTTATAAGCTCCTCCTGCCGCCGGGCCTCCTCCAGTTTCCGCTGTTCCTGTTCCAGATACCAGCGGCATTCCCTTTCCCTTTCCAGAATCCCGTCCAGAACCTCTCCGTCCGGCACCCGGGCAAGTTCCCGGTCCAGGGTCTCCTGGCGCTCCGCCAGATCCTTCAGCCCCGCCAGCACGGTCTCCTTTTGCTGCCCCAAAAGCGCCAGTTCCTCTGACAGCTTTACGATCTGCTGCTCCAGCTTCCGTTTTCTGGTCAGATGGCCGATAAAAGAAGCCTGTTCCTGTCCCAAACTCCTTCCCTCCAGAATCCCGTTTTTAAAAAATCCCTTTCTATTAAGAAGAAGTCCCGCCGCTTCCCGGAAATCCTCACCCTTTTGGGAAAACTCTTCTGTCTCCTCCTTCATGGCTCTTAAGATATACTCTACCTCTCTTTTCAGTTCCCGGGAAAGCCCGGAAGCCGGCACCAGTTTCTCGAACATGCTTCCTTTTTCTGATTTTGGAGCGCGGATCATCTGATCCTCATACTCTGGAAATTCCTTCCGGATTCTGTCCCAGTGGCGGCGATCCACCACCAGGGTGTCCAATATTCCCGCGTCTTTCAGCTGCCCCTCCAGGAGATCCTTCTCTCGTTCCGAAAGCTGGGGGGCAAATTCCATGGCCTGATAGAACGGGATCCAGGAGATCCCCGCCTTATTCAGAATCTTCCTGGACCGGATCCGGCTCTCTGGCCTTTCCGGTTCCCAGTCCTTCCTCTCTCTGAGAAGCTCCAGCTTGTTTTGCTTTTCTCTTTCCTCTAAAAGGATCTTCTCCTTCTCCTGCTCTTTCTGGCCCTCCAGTTTTCTGAGAAACCCCCGCCTGTCCTCGGCGCACTGTTCCCATTTTCTGCGGATGGCCGTGCTGTCCTTTGGCCCCTGGTAGGACGAAATATCAGCTTCCAGTTCCTTGAGAAGGGACTGCCGCGGTATCAGCTCCTGATTCTTTTTGGGCAGCTCATAGCACTGCTGAGTCCAGCTGTCTCTGGCCTGTTCTTCCTCCTCCTCCAGTTTCTCAAGCTCTGCCTCCCGCTTTACGGCAGCGGCCAGACATCTGGCGCTCTCACCGGCCGCGGCGTCATACCGCCGCTCCACTTCCGCCTGCTCTTTCAGCAGTTTAACCCCCTGGCCGATCTTATGATTCCACTGCCGGATCTCATGGGAAATGTCATCAATTCCCCCGCTGTCCTCCTGAAGGATCTTGGAAACCGCCTGTCCGTGGAGCTGGAACCCCAAAGTCTCCTGCAAAGTATTGATTTCCCCACGAGCCTCCTCCAGCCGGCTCCGGCAGTAATCCGCGTTTTCCTCACATTCCCGGATCTTTCTGTCTGTGTCCAGCAGGTTTTCTCTGGCTTTGTCCGCTTCCTTCTGCCATTCCTGTCTCTTCGCCTCCAGCTCCCTTTTCCGCTCCCGGTTGTCCATGAGACGTTTGGTCACATTGTCCAGGTCCGTCTCCTTCAGGCCCTCAAGCTCAGCGTCCATCAGGTTCTTTCTCTGCTCTCCCTGTGCTGCCAGGCCTCTCTTTTCCGACTCTTCCTGCTTTAACTGCTCCAGCCGGGCCTTTTCTTCCTCCAGCTTCCCCTTCAGGGTCTCTGCCTTCTGGCTGGACTGAATGTAGGCCCTGGCCTTTCTCCCCAGCATAAACTGGTTGTAACGGGTATATTCTTTCTGGATATTCTGCCCATCCTTCTGTGCCGCTTTCAGATGTTCCAGACTGTTCTGAATGGCGTCCATCTTCTCCATGGCGTCTACCATGGCCCTGAGTTCCTCGTCCGTCAATGTCTGCAGGGACTCATTTAAAATATCATAAACCTTTGTGGGCTTAAATTCCTTGGAGAGTTTGGGAGCCCGGACCTTGACCAGCAGGCGGATAAACTGCTCATACTGCTCCATCCTGCGGAACCCGAAAATATATTTGTTCACCATGGCCTTGTACTCTCCCGGGGAATCCGTAAACGGCACTTCCGGCCCCAGAACCTTTTTCAGGTCCTGTTTGGAGTAGGGAAGCCTGGTGTTTCCCACCTCTTTGTAGAGATTCACATCATAGCCGATCCGCCTTCCGTCTGTCAGCACAAATCCCCAGAACGTCATGGGCGCTCCCCGCCTGGCTCTCTGGCCGATTCCTATGGTGCGGTACTGCCCCGTGTCTTCCTTCACAAATTCCAGGAAAAGGTAGCCGGTGGACTCATCCCGGCCGTCCTCCCCCAGAAAATAGTATTCCATCTTCCTGTCGCTGGAACCAAATGGGTCAAGGCGGCTGGGGGTTCTGTCTCCATCCAGGATAAAAGGAATAAAGCTCTGGGTGGTGATGGATTTTCCAGAACCGTTCTGTCCCCGCAGCAAAAGCTTCCCGTCTTCAAATGTAAAGGTCTCCTGGTCATATAGCCAAAAATTCACAAATCCCATCCGGTTCATCTTAAAGCGGCTGCTCATGGCTCTTCTCTCCTGTCTTTTCCATATAATCCTTTGGGTAAAATCCCAGCTGTTTCCCTGCCGCCGGGCAGATCACCACTTCCTCTTCGTTCTCCCTGATCATCATCCAGTCTTTCATATATCCTTTTACCGCTGCCCCAAGCCTGTCCGGATCCATCTCCCGGTACTCCTTGCTCCACGCTTCTTGCCACTGTTTCTGGCATGTCCTCACCAGGGCGGCAAATTCCTCCCGGGATACATGGATGGTCTCATCCGTCTCCCTTTTCCAGCTTCCCTCCTCCGTCTTATCCCGGATCATTCCGCCAAGAAGCAGAACCACCTCCGGAAGCTGGGCGTCTCTGGGGTGAAGCTTCCCATAAGAATCTTCCTCCTCCAGAATCCAGAACGCGGCGTTTTTATGAATGTCCAGACGGCCGCCCAAGTGTTCCTTCATGTTCTTTTCGATCCACTGCCTCTGATTCTTCAGATACAGGGAATCCGCATCCTCGCCGCTCTCCCAGTACATGGCCGGGCAGGCTGTCAGGCGGCGGTAAACACGCTGAACCCGATAATGCCCCCGGTCCGTCTCCTGGTCCTCCAGCCTCTCCTTCTCAAAGTCCTGCCAGCAGGCACATTCTTTCAGATCAAAGGGAAAACTGGCCGCGAAATACCGGGACATGCCTGTATTTTCATACAAGACCTCCTGACCGATCTCCTGGCTTAAAAGCTGGCTGTTCCCGTCATAGACCCGAAGCATCCCCAGCCGTTCCGCATACTGGAGGACACGGACCATGGATTTCCTCTGGGAGAAGGAATTCCAGTCCACCTCCAGCCATTTTCTCAGCTGTACCCCCACATAATCAATAAGCTCCGACAGGAGAAACTGTTCCTGCTCCTCCTTGTCTTCCAGAAACATAAGGACAATACACAGGGTCACATAATCCCGAACCTCCTGAAATTCCTGGATCCCCATAAAGCTCTCCCCATGGGCCGGCAGCTTCTCCAATTTGAGAAACTGTTCATGGTTTAAAAGCTTCCAGCCAAGCTGCTCCCTGGCAAATTTCTGAAACCTGGGGATATCGCGCTTCACTTTGTTGTACAGCTCCCTGTCCTGGTCACGGCAGATCCAGTAATTTGTAACCAGGTTTACAATCTCACTCATAGATCAGAACCCTCCTTTCGGGTATCCCGTAATTCTTGCCCCTTACGGGGCGGGGGGTCAGCTTTCGCTGAACCACAGGGTATACCCATTCGGGTATCCCTTAACTCATGCCCCTGCGGGGCGGGGGTTCAGCTTTCGCTGAACCACAGGGTATATTTGGGGAGGGTCAGGTCTCCGTCCTGGCATTTTAAGACGCAGCTTCCCTCCCCCTTTTTCAGGACAAATTCCTGACCGTATTCTGTCCTTCCTCTTCCTGACGGGCTTAAGCCTGCCTGGGATATCCACCGCAGCAGTGTCAGTCTGACCGATTCCGGAACCATCTCTTTCATTTCGCTTACTTCCAGCTTTCCGTCTCTGATATATTTCATCATCTCAGCCCGTTCATTCTCAATCTGTTTTAGATACCGTGTCCGCTGGGATAATTTTTCCAGTGATTTATCTGAGAAGCCGGTCCTGTCTTTTTTCTCTTTGTAGGCCCGGGTGTGGGGCTTCAGCAAAACCTCAGAGGCAGGTTCTTCATACACGCTCTGGTTAACGCTGTCCGTCTCCCTCTCGTCCCGGATCTTAAAATGCTCGATCTGCTGAATGCCAAACAGGTGGGCCGACAATTTGTGCGCGTCTTCCATGGTCTCACAGTTCAGGAACATCCGCGCCATGTTCCGGTAATCTTCCTTCCGGCTGACTCCCCAGTTCTGGAGCTGTACAATGAGAGCCGCGTTCTGGATAATCCCGCGGATAATGTCATTGGTAATGGCCAGAACCTTACCGCTCTCACACTCCCGCCCGTCTTTTGGCAGAAACCATCCTTTTAAGGATTCCCATTTTCCGTATACCTGCTCCCGGATATCCTCTGCCCGGTTTCCCTCCCCATCTGACAAAGTCCTCGGAATCTCCATCTCGCTCTCCACGACTTTCTCCAGAAGAGAACTTTCGATGATGGATTCCTTTCTTTTTATAATGCCCGCTATCCTGCTGGCGTGGAACTGCATTTCCTGTACAAATTCTTTCAGATAAGCGATAAACCGGTCCTTGTGAACAATAAACTCTACGGATTTTAAGAGTTTTTCCGCCCTCCCTGAGTAAAATTCCCGCAGATAATCCTGGTAGTTCTGATTTAAACGTTTGAAATCCTCCTGGAGATTATTCCACCATTCATTGATCTCCTTTCCCTTTTGCCTGTCCACAAGCTCCGCCTCTTCCAGATTATCCGCCAGCCGCTTAAACAGGTTGGTCGACAGATTCCCTGATTCCAGAAACAGGTTCTCCAACCGCGCGGTCAGACGCTCAATCTCCACCGCGTACTCTGACATGGTATAGCGGTACTGTTTATTTTTATAATCCGCGATGGTGTAAACCTTTCTGGGATCCTGAATAGGCGTCAGGTTCTTCCACCCCACCAGCGCGTCCAGGTCCTGCGCCAGCTGGGCCATGGTATAATCCGCGAACTCCTCCTGACGGCGCAGCAGTTCCAGAACATCCTCCTTGTACAGCTGAAAACGCATCTTTTCATATTCACGAAAAAAAAGGCGCATAATGGCCCGGTATTGCCGGACATTCTGCGCCGTTAAATATGAGGTCTCCGTAATAGGCGAGAGATCCATCCTGTGGCCTGTCTGTTCCATATATTCCTCCGATTTTTCAGCGGCAGCTGTGGTATTGTTTGTGTTTCATTATAGACGAAACACGGCAATATCACAATTACTTTCTGATAAATCTCAGGCACATGGAGCGTTGACGGATGCCCCCGCTGATCCGTTATGGGCCAATACTATTATGGAGGCCAAAGCATATGCCCCATTGCCGCTATTTCCCCCAGTACCCATACTTTCCCTTATAACGGAAAAACATACTGGCAGACAAAACAAAGGCCATCAGCTCTGCCGCCGGGGTGGCCAGCCAGATGCCATTGACTCCCAGGACAGCGGGCAATATTATCATGGTAATCACCATAAACACAAAGGACCTTGAAAATGCCAAGACAGCTGAGACTATGCCGTTAGACAGGGCTGTGAACATGTTGCTGGTATAAATATTAAATCCGATAAAAAGAAGAGCCGCTGTACAAATCCGGTTGCCGGTCACCGCCAAGCCATAGACCGGGTGATCCGGCCTGGCGAACACGGACACCAGGGGTCTGGTAAAGGCAAAACTCGCCGCGGCCGTAACCAGGGAGATGGCCACAATGACCTTTTTGCTGACCACAGTCATTTTCTTAAGCTTCTCTCTGTTCTGTTCTCCATAATAAAAGCTGATCATAGGAGCCACTCCATAGGAATACCCGGTATACAGGGAACTGGCGAACATGAGCACATACATGATAATGGTGACAGCGGCAATCCCCTCCTCCCCCACATACCGAAGCATGGTCCAGTTGAACATCATGGTGATAATGCCGGTGACAAGGGCTGTGGCCATCTCCGAGCACCCGTTCGCGGCCCCGCCGGCAAGGACTCTCCACCGGAACACTGGCCTCTTAAACCGCAGGAGGCTGGTTGGTTTCGCGAACACAAAAATTCCCGCGATTGCTGTCACCGAATACCCCAGCCCCGTGGCCACAGCCGCGCCGCTGATTCCCATGGAACATATATGGATAAGCACATAGTCGAGGATCATGTTCAAAACTCCTCCTGCCACGGAACAGACAAGAGAAAGGGCCGCCTTCCCGCTGGCGATCATGTAGAGAGTAAAATTATTCATCAGTAAAATGGGAACCGTAAACCAGAGATAGCGGCCAAGATACTCCACACAGTACCCTGTCACCTGCTCCGACAGATTCATGCCGCGAAAAACAGGGTTCATGATCCCCCGCCCCAGCCCCCACATGACAATGCCGACAGCCACATTGACCAGGATCAGGGCCGTAAAATCCTCCTGTGCCTCCTGGGTCTTATGCTCCCCCATCTTTTTCATAATCACCGCGCTGCCTCCTGTGGCAAGCATGGCGGAAACAGCGGTAACAAGCTGAATCACCGGCGCTGTCAGATTGATCGCTGACAATGCCTCTGTCCCGATGAGATTGGACACAAACAGGCCATCCACCATGGTGTAAAAGGACATAAACACCGTCATAGCCATGGTGGGAACCGCGAATTGTAAGATGTTTTTCAGGGTTACCGGTTTTTCGTAGATATTTTGATTTTCCATGAAAATTTTCTCCTCCTGACTTGTATTTTTGTTCTGTATATCGTATGATAAGCTATACAGTAACTGTACGGTCAAGAAGACTTTTTAATTTTGACAGCCAGAAGGCAAATTGAATAAAAATCTTGGAGGAATCGGGTATGGAAGATAAGAGCAGATTGCTGACCATTGGTCAGTTTGCCGGGCTTCACGGGATTAACAAGAAGACTTTAATGTGGTATGATGAGATCGGTTTGTTTCGTCCGGCGGCTGTCAATCCAGTTAATGGGTATCGGTATTATAATTATCACCAGAGCGCTTTGCTGGAGACCATTCTTCTCCTGCGGGAACTGAACGCGTCTATTGATGAGATACAAGATTTCATGAAGAATCGATCCGCTGAGAGTATGAGGGAACTAATTGACGAAAAGATCCGGGAGCTGGATCTGGAAATGGAGCATCTGCGGGCAGTGAGAAAGACTCTGGGCAACCACCGCCAGAACATGGATACGCTGCTGTCCATGGATCTGGCAGACATCACTGTGGTCGAGAAAGAAACTCGCTGCCTGGTGACAGTGGACATTGATCAGGAAACTTCCTATGACAAACAGGTGGAAATGATTACCGCCGAAACCAGGAAATGCCAGCTCCGCCGTCTCCACGACGCCTCCTACGGCACCATGATCTCTGTGGAAAACCTGGAGAAAGGAGATTATGACAGCTACTCCAAACTCTTCATTGAGATCCCCTTTCCCACCCCAAAAACAGAACTCCACATACAGCCCCAGGGAACCTATATCAGGGCTTTTTACCAGGGAGACTGGGGGAAAATGTCCTCCAGATATGAGGAAATTTTTGATTACGCAAAAAGCCACAATCTCAGCCTGTCCGGATATTCCTATGAAATGATCATTAACGAAAATGTGACGGACCGCAAAGAAGACTATATTGTCCAGATCGAGATTCCTGCCGATTTCCGCGGCTGAACCGCCCCGTTACCATGTCTCCATCGGCTCCGGCTTTGCTTTCTGTTCTGTCGCTTCTTCGCTGTTTTGCACCCTCATCGCCTGGAGGCAGCCGCGTTTAAGGAGCCAGAGAAGCCTTCTTGTATGAGTATCCTCTTGTTCATCAATTTTAACATTATAAACCCGTCGGCTATAAAGCGCTTACCTTTTGTCTTTGTTCGTAAATTAAAAAGCATATATACAATGACTTACAGCAATCATGTATATATGCTTTATTTTTTATTCACCAAGTAATTTTACTTAACCTTTTACTTAACTTTTATAGATTTCTATTACATAAGGTTTTAGTAAATAATGGAATCGTTTCTAAAAATAGCGATAAACGTTAACTATTTACCCATAACTGTTTTACCAGCTGTACGGCCAGATGTCATGGCTTCAAGCAAACCAGCGACTGTGCGTCCACCGGTAACCTCACCAGCGGCACATAATCCAGGAATCGCGCTGCCATCAGTACCAATGACTTCAGCACTTGTGTTAACCTTTAAGCCACCTTTCGTTATGTGAGCCGCGGGAGTTCTCGCGCCAGCATAGAAAGGCGCTTCAAAGATTCCAGGGTTACCATCAGGGTTAATAAAGTCGCCCGCAAAAGAAGCGCGATTAAATTCTGGATCAACACCTGTCTCAACAGCTTCGTTGAATTTTTCGATTATTTCAACGAAAGCCGCGTTCTGGATAATCCCGCGGATAATGTCATTGGTAATGGCCAGAACCTTACCGCTCTCACACTCCCGCTCGTCTTTTGGCAGAAACCATCCTTTTAAGGATTCCTATTTTCCGTGTGAGCAATAAATTCTACGGATTACTTAATTTCAATCACCAGCCAGTAATCACGATCATATTTCCCATAAATCAGAAGCTCATAATAGACCCGTTTCCGATTACCCGTCTTGCGTTCCAGCCTGTCTTTCGCTCTTTACAAGACGACAGATGGCGGATTATATATCCCCTGGTATATTCCCTGCCGCAATACTTGCACTTTCCCTCTACCTGTTTTTCCATACCCTTGCGCTGGTCCCCTGATTCTCGTAAGCCAGGTCAATAAAGATATTCACAGGATTACTCCGCCAATCAACTGTTCATTCAGTTCTATATCTCTTCTCCATCTGTTCCGTCAGTTCTGGTTTGTTGCTCTGATTATAACGTCCATTGTGTATCAATTCAATCCGTTTTCGTCTTGGTGGCAATAATTAATCAATGAGCGGCAGCACACATAATCCAGACGGAAAGATTGCCGGAGAAAATAGCCGCCAAAGACTCGAGGAAAGAAACGGGCGAATATACAAGAAATGCCACAAAATTTCAATTTGATTTTCTGGTGAACGGAGTGTCTTCAAGTCCTCACGGTGAGGAAAAACAGAATAAATCCAAAAAGATTGGCAATGTATGTACAAAATGGTATAATAAATAATGTAAATAGGACATAGAAAGGTGGTTGTATTTATGTACAGGAATGTTATTGATATTCGTAAAGAAGTCCCAAGCGATGTTT
>CAJUSJ010000101.1 GCA_910588865.1 uncultured Lachnospiraceae bacterium | reverse complement strand
AGCTGGGATACCAGCCCCGGTCCAGACATTCCAGAATCAGCTTTGCCCCGCAGACCCGGGCAAGGCCTTTTCTTCGATAGTCTTCCCTGGTATCGATCTCCACCTCTATGCCTCCCTTGTAGCCGGAATAGGAGGAGGCTCCGGACACAGGCTCCCCGTCTTTGAGAATCACCGCTCCCAGCCCGTATTTCTGAAATGTCTGGTAATCTTCATACTGAGATACCCAGTCGCGGCACCAGTGGATTTCCCGGCAACGCCAAAACAGGGGTTCGTCTATCATGGTCAGGACATACCCCTGGGGCAGACGTTCCACCATGGACCGCAGTTTTTCCTTGTCAAACACATGGGGTTCCTTTTTTATGGCATACCGCGTAACTTTTTTCGCGTGTTTTTGACAGCATGATTCGATCATCTGTGCCCAGCCCTGGTTTTGGGGCACCAGGATTGTAAAATCCCCCATGGATGCCGCCTGTACATTTAATATCATTTCCCTGGTGGGCTTTCCGGCAAAAAAGCAGAAATCCCCCAGCAGCGCCATGGCGGAGACAGGATTTTCGGGGGAATCTCCATAGACCTTTCCCATGACTCCCTGAAGACATGACCAGATCAGGGTCTCCTGCCAATCTTTAAATAATTCTGCCGCTTTTTCGGGTTTGATTAACTGAAAAACCATTTTTACCTCCCTGTATGACCCGATGTCTGGTTGCTGCTTTCATCCTAACATGGATTCTGATTCAATTCAAGAGGTATAACCAAAACCAAAAGTGAAATGAGCAGATTACGTTACTGTTCACTCCAAAACTCCTTGATCACCCGGGAGAGCTCTGTGGGATTGTGGACATTCACTTCATGAGAAGCATTGTCAACAATCCTCAGCAGGCTTCCTTTTATCTGCCGGTTTAACAATTGGGCGCTGTTCCTATTGGCTTTGTCTTTCGCGCCGCACAGGACCAGCGTTTTACACTGTATCTGATCCAAAGCATCGGATATGTCCAGATCAACCATGGACCCCACAAGAGACATAAAATCTTTTTTGGAGCACCCGATTTTCTCAAAAGCGGTTTTGGGCGTAAGGTGAAACAGGATCCACTGCAGTTTAAAGAGCATTTTGGGAATTTCACAGGGCGTGCCGATGAGGATCATGGAATTGACCTTGTCCGGGAATCTCTTTGTGTAATCCAAAGCCAGTATACCTCCCAGAGAAAGACCGCATACATTTAATTTCCCGTCAAAGTCATTGCAGTAGTCCGTGAATGTCTGAAGCAATGTATCATAATCCGCTTTCCGGCCTTTTATCATGGAGTAAAGGTTGGGCTTTTCCGCCTTCCTATCATGCTCCATTATTAATTGGGTCTCAACGGCATCCCAGCTGGTTTCATTTTGACCCAGACCGTGTATGAAAATATTTGTCACGTTCATAACCCCGTTCCGTTTATTGTCAGACACTTGTTTTAGCTGCTGCCCGGCAATCACAGCCACACCGCCCAGTCCTCATACCGGAAGGTTCCGCTGCCGTGGCGCAGTTTCCCCTCCTCTTTTAATTTCCGGAACTGGTCACGCATCCTGATTATGATCTCCGGCTCTATATCAAGGGAATGGTGGGCGGGAAACACCTTCCTGACAGGAAGCAGGGCTATTCTTTCCAGGGAGGAAAGGTATGCCTCAGGGTCCGTGGAGGGATAATAGGCCAGCAGGGTGTCCTTGTAAACCAGATCCCCTGTAAAAAGCCAGCCTCTCTCCTCCTCCCAGAAACACATATGCCCCGGCGAGTGGCCCGGGGTGTGAAGCACTTCGATCCTCCGCCCACCCAGGTCAATCACGTCTCTGTCCCTCAAAACCCGGGAAGGCTTCCCCTGAAATATTTCGTAACCGCTGACATCATAATGCTCCGGCAGCTGACAGCGGTCAACTACCATGGCCCTGACGGTCTCCGCCGATAAAGGAAACTCCCCGGCCAGCCAATGGAGCTCCTCTTCATGGGCACAGAAATCGGGAAAATACTTGTGACCGCCCACATGGTCCCAGTGAATATGGGTGGCCGCGGCCGTCACCGGCTTGTCTGTCAGCTTCACCACTTCCTGGTAAATGTCGCGAATCCCCAGCCCCGTGTCTATGAGCAGGCTGCCTTTGGAACCATTCAGGAGATAACAGTGGGTTTCCTCCCAGTGGCGGTATTCGCTGATGATGTAACTGTCCCTGTCAACGCGGTCAATAGTAAACCATTTACTGTCCATTATGTTCACTCCTTAAAAATTTTTTTGGTTTCTTTTTTGAGGGCAGGACAGATGGTTGTCCCGCCGCCCTCCCTTATAAAACGAGCCAAACCGGGAAAAGACCGCGTTTTTAAAAAAAGCCCCCGAAGAGGACTTTTTCCCAAACCTACACCACCACATCTATGTTTTCCCCGGACTCCAATACCGGCTCCACGGCTTCCCCGGACTTATCGTAGGCTACATCCTGAGAGCTGTCCGCGGGAGCGGAGGACGACGTCTTCTCCGCTTCGACCTGATGTTTTCCTTCCTCGCTGATCTCCGCGGAATCGAAGCTGGCGTCTCCTGTTTTCCCTTCTCCCTCCTGGAGCTGTTTTTCCAGTTTCTCCCGTTCTTCTCTCCTGGCTTTGATCAGCTCTTCCTGGCGCAGTTTTTCCTGCTCCTTGGCTTCCTTGGCATCCAGCTTCATTCCCTCGTCGGTTTTTTTGCTGTATCCCTCCGCCTGCTCCGTCATCCCGGCGGCATAGCTCAGGGCCCGTTTCATCTTCTCCGTATCCCCTTTTCTCTCCGCCTCTTTCGCCACACTCATGGGAGTGGATACCAGGCTGATACTGGTTCCCGCCCCTGCCAGGCCTTCCATTGTCTTTACATTCATGCCGTGACCTCCTTTTATCATGAAAATATTCCCGGGACACAGGCCCTTTTACCTATGCCTCCTGTCTGTTGTTTCGGCGTTCTCCCGGGGAAGCTTACGCGGCAGGCACATAAGGTTTTTTTCATGTCATGTGCGGAAATCCGGGCTTACTCTCAGCAGCTCCTTTGGTCTCCTGGTCCGGTTATGCCGGCTGTTTTGTTTTCAATCCTACATCCTCTCACTCCCGCCGCCCTCCCCCAGGGGGTACAGAGGCAGCAATACCGATACCGTAAAAACCCCGTCTTTCATGTCCGTGCTCACCGCCCCGTTATATTCAGCCGCGGCTGCCTTTATATTCCCAAGCCCTATCCCGTGTTCCCCCGGATTGTCCTTCCAGGTCCTTGTTCCCGCTGGTTTCTCTTCCAGGTCCGCGCTGTTTCTCACCTCCAGAAAAAGACACTTCTTGATGGTTCCCAGATACACCTGAATAAAGGAGCGGCCCTTTTCCGAAAGTCTCTGGCAGGCCTCCAGCCCGTTGTCCAGGGCATTTCCCACAATGATACACAGGTCAATCTCTTTCACCGGGCAGTCTGCCGGAAGCCTGGCCTCACACTGCCACCGGATCCCATGGTCTTTTGCCTGCCGCCTTTTGTGGTAAAGAACAGCGTCTATGACCAGGCTGCCGGTGACCTCGTCTCCCGCCTCCACCCCTCCGGACTCTGCCATCTCCCCCAGATAGGAGGAGGCACTCTCCCACTGCCGGTTCTGTATCAGATTGTCCAGGGCAATGAAATGGTTCTTCATATCGTGTCTGAGACATTCCATGCGGCTGTACTGCTCTTCCATCATCTCATAGTACAGTACCTGGGAACGGTACTGCTCCCCGGCCCGCTCCTGACGCTCAATCCGGTCCATTCCGAAGACCAGAAAGCCTGCCGCCGCCATGGCCAGCCCCGTGAACACGCATATGGCTCCGTGGCTGAAAAGCTGATTTTCCAACAGACCATATTTCCCCGGACCCTGAACCAGGATCCCGTTGCTGGCAGCCCAGTTGACCAGGTCCGTCATCAGGGCAATGCCGGAGAGGGGCACGGTCACATAGAGATACCAGCTTTTCCTCTTGCCCGCGAAAACAGGCTCCAGGGGCTTTGACAGCAGGCTGACGGCAGTGGTCCCGGCCACGCAGGTCATAAAGCTGATAATCCGCTCTCCCCACACTCCCACAGAGACGGCCCCCGGGCTGCCTGTCAGGACTCTGACCAGGATCAGCCCCAGACAGCACAGAAGAGAGTCGCTGAAATTCCAGATCAGCTGGATCATGACCACCCCGGTCACTGCCGCCAGAAGCTTCCGCTCTCTCCCGCCTTTAAATACGGTCATGGTCAGGCCCACAAAGATTCCATGGCCCCCCACAGCATAGAGGATATAGGGGATTCCCTGCTTTTCCAGAAAGACCGCCATAACGGCGTGGCTGCCAAAAAGAAGCCCGCCGAAGATTTTCCCCTCTGACGGTTTCCCATGGAGGCAAATTCTTAAGAAACGGGAAACCTGCCACGCGTACATGAGGTACGTGACCAGAAACAAAATAACATCCAGACCATTTGCTCCTCTGCTCATAAAATTCCCCCGTTCTCCCTCATGTAGGACAGAATCGCCTGGCAGAACTCTTCATACCTGCGCTTGGCGATGATGATCCGCTCCCCATTGTCAAGAATCGCCTCCTGCCGGTTGTAAACCTCCACGTATTTCAGATTCAGCAGATAGCTTTTATGGCACCGGAAAAAACCTTTTCCCCCAAGCTGCCTCTCCAAGACCCCGATCTGTTCATAATAGGTAAAGATCCCTTTTTCCTGGTGGACGTCGATCTGTCTCCCCTTGATCTCAAAATACCTGACAGAGTCCAGGAAAAGTTTTCTCTTCTGCCGCTCCCTGCTGACCACAATATAATCCTGGGAAAGGAGCCGCTCTTTTTCCGTGGCCCGTTTTAAGACCTGTCTCAGCTTCTCCTGGTCCACAGGCTTTACCAGGTAGTGAAAGGCCTCCACGTCGTAGGCCTCAAACACGTACCTGCGGCTGGAGGACAGAAAGATCAGTATGTTTTCAAAGGCCAGCTCCCGGCACCGCCTGGCCGTCTCCATGCCGTCCATACCCTCCATGAGAATGTCCAGAAAGATCAGGTCAAACCGCCCTATAGCCTTCAGCAGCTCCTCTCCGCTGTAGAACCGCTCGATACAGCAGGGGATCCCCATCTCCTCCATACAGGCGCGGATCTTGGCCGATATGCTGATACATTCCAGAAGTTCATCATCGCAAACCGCGATTGAGACCATGTGTGCACCTTCTTTCCGAGGCTCAAAAATCCTGGCCGGCCTTCGGGGATTTTGGGGCCTGTTGATCCTGATATTGTCTGTATATCGGCAAAAATCCATTCACCTTTCAGGTTGTGTCGCGAACGGACGGAAATATGTGGTAAACGGCTCTTATATTACAGGGGGCTCCATCGTGTTCTCCTTTTACCGCGTCCGCCATGAGTCATTCCGCCTTCTTCCTGATGGGATGCCTTATAACCGTCTTCAACCTGCTCACATCACATCTTCTGGGGTCGCTTAAATAGATTTCGTGGTGAAGTCTTGTATCCGTGAGATCCGGCTGGTATCCGTTTTCTTCCGCGTATTTGTGCATGAGCTGAACCGTCATTGGCTCGTGGTCATAGCTGCCGATGTGCATGCACTGGACACATAAGCCCTCCTCACAGGTAAAGAACTCAACCTTTGAAAAATCCTGTTTCTTTTTCTCTGACGCTTCACCGATGGCCCAGATAAAATCTTTTTTTGTCACAAAGTCCGGCAATCTGATAACAGATATAAAATTCATTTCGTTTTTCCTGCCATAATCAAGGCCATCCTTCATGCCCTCCTGCCACCAAAACCCCTCTAAGGGCGGCACCACATATTCAAAAAACCCCTGGATCTTATAAGGGCCCTTGTAACTCATTTTTATGGTAAACCCAATTCCATACAAAAGCCCTATGGACTGTTTATATTCCCCTGCTTCATCATTGGGGTCTCCCTTGCCTCTGACCGCGATATAATTCATTTTAGGCACTTCCACGATACCGGGTTTATTCTTTGGCATGTAAAATTCTTTATACTCTTTTTTGAAATCAAAAGCCATGACCTGTCTCCCTCCTTTTTCTCAAAGCAAAAAGTTGTTCTCCTCATCAGCCACCTGAAGAGCCGCCAGGATATAGGTCCCGTAACCCTCAGACACAAGGGGCTCCAGCTTACACAGGGCTTCTGCCTCTTCGTAGCTTGCGGCCTTAAAAATTACCATGCCGGCCACGCCAGGATAACCTTTGAAGGGACCGCAGAGTTCTATTTTCCCCCGGGCATGAAGATTTCTCAGGTTCTCCACATGCCTTGTAATTACGGCTCTGGTAACTTTGTTGTAAGTTTTTCCTTTTTTAATTGTCATCACATACAGCCATTTTTCCTCCGATTTCATATTTTTTCCGCCTGCGGGGCATGATGAAATACCCCGAAGCTTAACTGTAAATTTTGACGATCTCAGCCGCCCTCTCCTTAAGCATGGCCCGGGCCGCCTCCGGCTCCACGATCTCAACGTACTTTCCAAATGACAGCAGGTAATGGATGGTCCAGTTGTTCAGCTCATAGGGAGCGTAAACATAATAGTTTCCGTCGTCGCCCAGTGAAACCTGGGTCTCCTGAAATTCATCGTATATCCTGTGGGCGATTTCCGGAGAAAACTTCAGTTTAAAAACAAGGCCGGGACGATCTTCCCCATATTCAGCCGACGGCAGATCATCAGAGGGCAGTTGACGGTCAAATATTTCCGATGTAACCTGAAGGCGCTTTATTCTGGACAGGCGAAAGGTTCTGATTTCTTCTTTGTGTCTGCAATAACCTATGATGTACCAGGCATGAGATTTAAAAACCAGCCGCAAAGGTTCTATGGCCCTCTCCGAATGCTTCAGCTCGGAATTAAAGTAGTGAAAGGCAATCACATGCTTATTGAGAATCGCGTATTGCAAATCCGAAATTTTAATTTTTTCTTTCTCGTCACTGCCCCAATGGGAAAAATCAACGTCAAGCCATTTGGGCTCCATGGCGTTTCTGAAAACAGCGCTGATCTTACTCAATGCCGCCTCCGCGTTAGGATACTTCGCGGCCCGCAAGATCCGCAGCCCCTGATAGACACTCTGCTGCTCCTCTCTGGACAATAAGGATTTGTCAATGGTGTATCCCTCTATGACGGATATGCCTCCGCCGGTTCCCTTTGTGGACAGCACGGGGATTCCGGCAATGGTCAGCGTGTTGATGTCCCGGTAAATCGTTCTTGTGGACACATGAAAATATTCGGATAACTCTCTCGCTGTCACATGTCCGTGATTGACTATATAAAAAAACATCTGAACCAAACGCTCTATCTGCATAACAGCCGCTCCTTATGACATAGGTTACTGGGTCCCTCCTTGCGACATTGGGGTAGTGCGCTGAAGCGCACGCAGGTCGTAAGGAATCCTCCCATCTTCGATGGGTCCCTCCTTGCGACATAGTATATCATATTTAATGTGACATGTAGGTGTCTTATTGGATTTTATACGCAAAAAAAAATTTATATCCCCTTTTTATTCCAGCCCCCTATATGGTTGGGGCACAGGTACGGATCCTTTCCACCGCGGGTATACCGGTCATATGGCAAAAAGGATATAGCAATTCTCTTCCTACTATGAACTTCATTCCAAAGAGGGTTATCATGATTTGTCAAAAGGGAAGGGAACGGCTGATTTTAGCGGAGAAAACTGCTGTATAGTGTTTGTCTTGGTTTATCTGGTAATTTGTCTTTTTATCATGGTCAAAGTGGCGTATTGGGGTGAAAATTGGGGCAAAAATGGAGTATCTCTTCCGCGCTCCCTGTGCCAGCCTTGCCATAAAGCACCGCCTTTCTATGAATGTGGCATAGGGCAGCAGGTTGCGCCGCCACCCATTTCCCTTTCAAGCTGATGAATTTGTTATCTGCTCTATGTTGCTTACATCCTTCATTTGATAAGTCTAATTTATATCTATTTACATCAATAGAAAATTCTGTTATAATTTTGGTATGCTAGAAAAGGTGTCTTTATAAAAACCGCCCCTGCCAAAACAAATTTACAGAAAGAGGGTATCTGTATGTCAGAGGCATTAGCCCACGCGAATATCTATACAGAAGAGGACTACTACAACCTGCCGGAGAACGTCAGGGCTGAGCTGATCGACGGCCAGATTTATTACATGGCGGCCCCCAGCAGAGTTCACCAAAAAATATTAAACGCTGTCAATAACACCATTTTCAATTATATCCGTTCCAAAGACGGCCTCTGTGAAGTCTACCCGGCCCCCTTCGCCGTCAAGCTCTTTTCAGAAGATGACAAAAACGTGGTGGAACCAGATATCAGCGTGATCTGTGACCCCAACAAACTGACAGACAAGGGCTGCACCGGGGCTCCGGACTGGATTGTAGAGATCATTTCCCCCAGCAATTCCAGCCATGACTATGTACGCAAACTAAATCTTTACATGGACGCCGGAGTGAGGGAGTACTGGATTGTGGATCCAGGAAACCAGACAATCCTTGTGTATTTCTTTGAACAAGATTCTTTTAATGTTCGGCAATACACCTTCCAAGACAAGATCAAGGTAAACATCTATGATGATCTGTGGATTGACTTTACAGAACTCAGACTATAACCATTTTCTCTATAGCCTCCTGAATACGCTCAGGAGGTTTTTCTTCTGGTATACGGAACCTCGTAAAGAAAGGCCCCATACTGGAGAAATGCCGTCCACTGTACGAGTACTCCTGGTTTCTGGGAAAAGTCCGGGAATATTTGGCGGAGGGGAAGAGCCGCGACGAGGCCATCAAAAGGGCTATGGATGCCAGAGAGGCGTGGGAGGAAGAAGGACGATTAGAAGGGGCTGAGTACATTTTAATTGAACAGATCAGCAAAAAGATGAAAAAGGGAAAACGTCTGGAAATCATAGTCCAGGAACTGGAAACGGATGTGGAAAAGGTCCAATACATTTGTAAATCAGCGGAGGCATTCGCGCCCAACTATGACCCCCATGCTATTTTCAAGGCAAGGCATAACCCCGGGACACAAAAGTCCTCCTAGCCCTGGTCAAGATAACCAGGGTTAGTTCCCTGTGGGAGACTGTCCCTCGAAAATTCACAATACACAGGGCGGCGGCATTTTGTACAAAATCCGCGGTATAGGTTGACCCTTCATATGATTACGGCACATACGTCTGTGTGTGCTGTTTTTTTGCCTAACTTTCTCATCTGCGCCGTATACCTGACCCGTTCTAAAACCTTCCGGATAACAGCGGGCGGCTTCCGGCCTGCCGTTTCCCTGCTCAAACCCATCATGGCCTGAGAATGTCCAGCTTATTGACCCAGCTGTCCGTCGTAATCATCACGGTTGTCAACAATATTCTCCTGGTCAGGTACGGCGGCAGGTCTGCCTATGAGGCAGACATTCCTCTGGCGACTTTTGTGGTGATCATGAAGCTTTTTCAGATTGTGCTCAATGTGGTCTCGGCATTGCCGCCGGCCACAGCCTATTGTGTGTTACAATTATAGGGCAAACAATTACGGCCAGGCGCGGGAGCTATTAAGGCTGATGATCCTGGTCATGGGACCGACTTTCTCTCTAAGTTCAGCAATTCTTCCATCATGTATGTTTCCCCCTTTGTTCCCATAAAATCATACCACGTTTTCCCGAAGCAATTTCAGGGCCTCTGCCACGGAGTCCACCACATGGGTCACCTGACCGCGGATTTTCTCCGGCGAGCCCCGGAATGTAAAGGAAGGTTCCGCTCCTTAAAATAGGTTTCCGGCTTTCTTTTTGCACTGTTCCAGCACCTCCATCACCGCCAGGCTGTGTTTCAGCATCCCGCAGCAGGCCCCATGGTCCTCCCCGTGAAACTGTCTGGCAAATTCTCTGATCTCTGATTTCAGCCGCCCTCTCTCTGGGTTCTCGGCCAGTATTTCTTCGGTCCCGTCCAGGTGCAGAACCGCCCGGGAGGCAGAGCTGACAGGGCCCTCCACCTTGATCCAGCCCCGCTCACCCAGCACCAGACAGAAATTCTCGCCAGCGCAGTCCATTGCCGCCGTGCACACTGCCTGAAACCCGTCATACCGCAAAACCGCGGTACCGGAAGTGTCCACACCGTTAAATCCCCTGGCCGCCGCAAAATACTCTGCCTGCTTTGGCATCCCGAAAAGCCACATAACAAAGTGGAGATTGTACACATTTACGTCGTACAGGCTCCCTCCGGCCCGGTCCGGGTCCAGGACCGGAGGGACAGAGCCTGACAGAAACTCCTCATAAGCTTTCCCGGTCCGGCAGTATCCGCACTGTATCAGCCGAATGGTCCCCAGCCGCCCCAGATGTTCCTTTACCGCCGGGACCACGGGCCCGTAGGGGAGCTTAAAAGCCTCCCACAAAAACAGCCCCCGGTTCCGGGCCAGGTCCGCCAGCTCCTTTGCCTCATCAAAAGTCACTGTCAAAGGCTTTTCACAGATCACATGCTTTCCGGCCAGAAGAGCCTGCCTGGCATAGGGGTAATGAAGAGTATTGATCAGTCCCACATAAACCCCGTCCATGTCCCCCTGTGTCAGGAATTCCTCATAATCCGTATAAACCTCCAGACCCCAGACATGGGCCAGCTCTTCCCCTTTATGCCGACTCTGTTCCCTCACACAGATGGCCACTGTCCTCACGGTGTCTACTTCCCCCGCATCCTCTAAAAATCTCTTCACAATATTTCCATTTCCCACAACCCCGATCTTCACGGCAGGCCTCCTTCTCTTTTCACATTCCCGCTGACAGGCTTCAATGCCCCGCCGCCCTCACCGCCAGCTCCATGGCAAGTTCGGCGACCCTGTCTTTCCCCTCTAAGTTCACCTCATTGTCCAGACCGCGGCTATCCCAGACTTCCCCGTCCAGATTGTCAGCGGCATAAAAAAACTGAAACAGCTCCTTTTCCCGGAATCCCGCCATGGCGGCCATGGCCGAGCACTCCATGTCCACACAGATACACCCGGACTGCCTCCTGCGGTTCACCTTATCCCTGGTCTCCCGGTAAATGCCGTCCGTGGTCCAGGTCTTTCCCACAATATACTTGAGGCCCAGCTCCCCCAGAAGCCCGGTGAAGGTCTCCATGTACCGGGGATTCACCGGAATCTCCCGGGAGGCCGGGGCATAGTGATAGCTGGTGCCCTCGTCCCTGACAGCCCGGTCCGGTATAATGACGGAACAGTCCTCAATGGACCGGTCCAGCACCCCGCAGGTACCGAAGAGAATCAAGGTCTCCGCCCCCATGGCAAAGATCTCCTCCGCCGTAGACACGCAGGCCGGAGAGCCTACAGGGGACATATACATTCCAATAGAAGCCCCTTTGTAATTCGTCTGATACACCGGGACCGTCATGTTGGCTATCCGGGTCTCCCCGATCTTCACTCCGCCAAAACCGTCCGCCATGCGCAAAAAAGTTTCCCTGGCAAAGCAGGAGACCACCACCTTCGGCATGCCGCGAACCGGTTTCACCACGTCAGCGGGATTCACCACCGCCTGCCTGCTGTCGTCAAATTCCTCCAGAATTCCCATAAATTTCCTCCTCTCCCTGTCCGGGCCAAAGCCAGAAGGCCTGGCCCCTTACCTCCTCAGCCCCCCAGGAGCTGACGGACCGTATCTCCATAACGCTTTGCCGTCTTTCTGTCAAAGGGTAAGACCCTGGACCACATCCGCAGCCCCTGGTAATAATATAAGATCACGTCCGAGACCTGCTCCGGGTCCACCTGTCGAAACTCCCCTGTCTCCATGCCGTATTCAATAAGGCTGACCCACCGTTTTCTGGCGCGCTGGTTAAGACAGACAAAAAGCTCCTCATTTCCAAGGCTGGCATACTCATAGATAGCAAGACTTAAAGACCTGTCCTTCTCTAAAATCTCCTCCTCCAGGTTCCGCAACATGTCCTCCAGAATCACCCTGGCACTCTCCCGCCTCTCCAGACGCTCCGATACGGTGTATTGTCTTGACAGAATCTCAGAAAAAATCTGGCCTGTGCCGGAATAATACCGGTATAATCCTCCTCTGCTGAGTCCCGTCCTTTCACAGATGTCGGACATGGTCACTTCCTTAAATCCCTTTTCCGCAAATAACCGGCCAGCTTCCCAAAGGATCGCCTCCTTCGTTCTCTCCGCTTTCTCTCCCATCACGCACCCGCTTCCTTTCTCCAGGACACAGCCAGGGTCACGCCGGAGCAGAAGCTCCCCAAACACAGAAAGCCTGGCTGCCGGACAAACAATCTCTCAAAAAAGCAACACCTGTGTCGGTTTTTTAATTATACGACACAGATCAGGTCCTGTCAACAGAATCTGTGTTCTTCCTCCCTTTGGCCAAAGGCCTTGAGCCTTCGATGAAGGCTCAAAGCCATAAATCCGGCGATCACGGCCGCCATAACGTCAGCCGCGGGCTGGGCATAGATCACCCCCTTCAGCCCCCATCGCGCGGGGAGAAGCCAGATCGCGGGGAGAAAACAGATTCCCTGACGGCACGCTCCGAGAAAGCAGCCTTCCTTCGCCCTGCCCATTACCAGAAACAGAAAAGAATACACGGTATAGAATCCAATGAAGAAAAACGACAGCCCGCAAGCCCGAAGGGCAGCCGCCCCGATCTCAATCATCTCCCCGTCGTCTCTGGTAAACAGCGACATAATCCTTGTGGCAAATAGAGCGGCCCCGGAGCCAAACAGGACGCAAAAAGCCGTTGACCACAAGAGGGAAATCTTTATGGCCTCATACAGGCGGTCAAACCTTTTGGCCCCGTAGCTGAACCCGGCGATGGGCTGAAATCCTTTTAAAAATCCGAAAACAACCAGGGTCCCCATGGACATCATCTTTGTAACCGGCCCCATCGCGGCCAGGGCGGAGGCACCGTATTCCCTTGCCCCGCTGTTCACCATGCCTATAGACAGGCTGGTAAGTACCTGAAACAGCAACGTGGGAACCCCTATTTTCATAATTTCCCACAGGATCTCCCCAGAAAAGCGGCAATCCCTCAGTCGAAAATGAAACACGCTCTTTTTCCGGAAAATATACCGCAGATAGATTGCCGTGGAAACCATCTGGGAGAAAGCGGTGGCCAGGGCCGCTCCCGAGACTCCAAGATTCAGCCCATAGATAAAAACAGGGTCCAGCACCAAGTTCAGCCCAGCCCCTGCCACCAGGGCCCACATAGCCATTTTCGCGGCCCCCTCGCTTGACACGATGTTGTTCATGGCCACATTGAATACATTAAAAATCGAACATGCCACATAAATACGGCCATAGCTTAAAGCATAGGGCATAACGGATTCCAGCGCGCCCAGCCGTCCTAAGACAGGCTTCAGGAAAATGAGGGCACAGCAGATAAAGACCGCCCCGGTCAAAACGCTGCCATACACAGCGGTGCTGGCAGTTTTGTCGGCCGTGTCCTTATCCCCCCGGCCCAGAAGCCTGGAAAGATAAGCCGCCGCCCCGTTCCCAAACAGCAGACCCAGACCCACCACCATCTGTCCCAGGGGAAAAGCCACGGTCACCGCCCCCATCTGGTCCGTCCCCAGCCAGCCCGCGAACCAGGTGTCCGCCAGGTTGTACAGGGCGTTGATCAGCATGCCCGTCATGGTGGGCAGCCCCAGGGACAGCAGGGCCCTTGGTATGGGGGCATTTCCTAAAAGCTCCATCTTTCTGTTTTGCTCATTCATCATGTGTTCTCCTTTCGCTTAACCGATGATTTGAATAATACTATATTATATATTACTATAAATTATAGTATCTATGTAACAAAACATATAGTACTATAATTTATAGCATCTGTCAAGCATAACAGGAGACCCCTTTTTCCATCCATTAAACTTTTCCCTTATAATATCTTGCGGGCTCCCCGGGGACATGTTAAACTGAATCAAAACCATGGAGGTAACACAAATATGACAAGAAGCTGGAGAAGTTCAAGAACAGAAAAACCAGATTTCCATAAGCAAGAGCCGACCCTGTGCCCTGCCACCAGATTTTTCGACCAGATGTCATTTATCGGAGATGAGATTGTAGGCTGTTTCGTAATTGAGACAAAAAAGGGGATCGTACTGCTGGATTGTATGAATCCAGATAACCGGTGTATCCAAATCATTGAAAAAGGATTTTCGGACCTGTCCCTGGACATTCACAACCTGCACACAATCATCATCAGCCACGGCCACGGCGACCACTTCGGCATGGCAGGTTATTTCAAAGAAACCTATGGCGCCAGGATCTGTATGTCAAAGACAGACTACGATTTCGCCAGAAACATGCCAAAACATCTTCCCTCTCTAATGCCCAAACCTGTGGCATCAGAGAGATTTTATTGATCGGTGTTAGC
>CAJUSJ010000100.1 GCA_910588865.1 uncultured Lachnospiraceae bacterium | reverse complement strand
AAAAAAGAGAGCATGGCAAGTCCTGTATCTGGAATGACTCTCCAACTATTCACTTTAACCAAATTATCTATTTGATCAAAATACGCTTTTAGATCTTCCTTCTCACTATCAAACTCTGGCAGTTTTATCCCAAAGTCATGTTCCATCTTATACACAAGGGTAGGATTGACTACAATTTCTTCTTCATGCAGACACAGTACAAATGGAGAGGTTATAGATTCCCAATTTAGTATCACAGGAACCAATATTAAAGGAGCATCAAATTGCTGTTGGGACTCCGCCTTTTCCGACCATCTTAAAAATCCGAATGAAAGATATAAACTGTTAACGCCCTGCTCTTCCATAAATGTCCTGGCCTTGCTTCTAATGCCTCGCAAAACACTTTGCAGTTCTTTTACCGGTTGATTTGTTATAACATCAGCTTCCTCTTGCTTTACTACAGCTTCTCCTATCTCCTCCTTCCAAAGAGGAAATTTTAAAGGCTGCTCCTTCACAACAAAGCTCTCCCATAAGTTGAATATCTCAGGTTTCGTGATACGCAGACTTGTTTTTCTAGTATCACGATAATTTAACAGCTTATTTCTCTTTCCCAGATCCAGAAGCCGATTTTTCCAAATGTCAAGTTTTGCGTCTATATTTGTCATGTCGCATGTCTCCCATATATGATTTATTATGAAATAATATTAGAGAAATCTATCCCATTATACATTTCACCAATTATCAATATCCGAAAGCATATCATCCACGGACTCCGTCCCAGCTCCCCCATCCATTTCCTTCAATTTCAAATACACCTTCGCCGTAGTAATCGCGTCCGCGAGCGCCCTATGGGCATTTGGATTCTCGATATTAAACTTTTCAGCCAAGTCCACTAAAGAAATTTTCCCTTCCAGACCAAGTTCTGTTTTAAACTGTCCAGCGTATTTCATTACATCAAAATATTTATTCTCAATAATAACATTGCTGTACCGTCCAGCCCTTACCAGAAATTTACTGTCAAACGTCATACAGTTAAAACCAACCAGCACATTATCCCCGACAAAGTCCAGAAAATCCGGGGTTACCTCCCACATCTCCCTAGCATCCTTTACGTCATCTGGTGTAATGCCCGTCAATCGCTGAACCTCATCCGAGATCTTCTTCTTATAAGGTTTTACAAATTCCTGGAAAGTGAACTGCTGTGAATCCACAACCTGTCCATCCTTTACCTTTATTGCCCCAAACTCAATAATAGCGTCTATGGCAGAATTTACTCCTGTTGTCTCCAGATCAAACGCCACAAAAGAATCAAAGCCTGCCTCTCTTATTTCAACCGGATCAGGATACTGATCCCTTGGAATGGCTTCATGGTTTTTACCTGATCTGCCAGTTGAAACCGGCTCCTTAACTTCTTTCCCAATTGAAGTGACAAAATCCACATACTTCTTTCTAATCTCTTCTTTGTTCTCTTTGGGATTGGGCATGTACTCCTTCTTTCCCGCTGCCGCTTTTTCCCTGTATTTCCCGTTGTTCTCAGAAGCTTCCCTTATCCTTCTGGCCGCGTCATCATCGTTTTCAAAAATCTTTGCCGCGGTACTCAGCAGTTCATCAGCCTCATCATATCGCCTGGTTATTGTATATAAATCAGCAACCGTCAAATATACCTGTTTGGGAAGGGCTTCCATTGACATGGTTTCTGCCGCCATCTTATCTGCCGCCTCATACTCATAGTCTTTATACAAGGCATCTATCACCAGTCCGCGGATGCGGTTTCGTTCTGTCTCAGACAGTCCGTCTGAATTTTTACATGACTCGTAAACCTGATATAACCATTTGCGGCTGTTTTTTGGCACACCGCATGAATTACATGCCAGGCTCAGGATTTTCCGATATTCTTTTCTCGGAGAAGGCAAATATTCCGCGACGGCAAAGCCTATGTTCTTAAAATTATTGCTGCTTTGAAAATCCAGGGCTATTTTATCCCACAGCTCATTTTGGCCAAGACCAGGGGTGTATTCCATGATTTCTTCACACAAAGCCTCCAGGTCCGCGTTTCTCACACAGGCGCCGCAGAGACACCCTATGCTCTCTTTCCCGCATTTTATACAAACTGCCATTTTTCTCATCCTCCTGTCAATCTGCCTTGCCGCAGACATATTTCATATCACAAAATCTGCATGCGTAATTGTTTTGCACCCTTTTTTCAAATTCTTTATTTTCAATTGCGTGAACTGTATCTGTAATCTCTTCTATTGTTTTATCAATGGCGTTCCGGCTCCAGGGAAATGTGATGATCGGATCACCATTCATTGTGCTGGTATAATACAAATGCATCCGATTTACCTTTTTTCCATACCTCTTTTCGATCAAATAGGCGTAGATCTCCAGCTGTTTCCGGTAATGGTCCACTCTCCCGGGATTCTTTTCCACATCTGGCTTTGGGCCTGTTTTATAATCCACGATCTCAACCGTATCTCCTTCTCCTTCTCCTTCTACCAGATCGATCACGCCCTGAAGGATATATTCCGGAAGGACCAGGTTGATCTCTTCCTCTGCCTTCCACACTTTTCCCAACTCGTCTTTGCGATGACAGTAATACCGTATGACCTGGCTCAGGGCATTTTCCTGCTGTTCATCGGTCAGGTAATATCCGGTCTGCTCCTGCATGCTTTGATAATTCATCAGAAACCATTCTTTAATCGTGTTTTCATCAATCCTGGAAGAATTACCGGAAATAATACATTTATTCATATCTTCCAAGGTGGCGTGGACCAGTGAGCCTACTGACGTGTGGAACATCTGATTCTGGGCAAAAGCATATTCTTTGTAAAACTTATATTGGGTTGGACAGCCGTCATATACGGATATATGAGAGGTAAAGGAATACACATGTTTATAGTTTACACTCTTTACAGCGTCAAATTTTCTGTTGGAATCAAATCCGGATATGGGCGGAAGCTGATCCAGATAGTTTCCGAAAATCTTGCTCCTATCCTTTTTAGCGGCCAGCACCAACAGGTTCTGGGCTCTGGAAAACGCCACATAGTACAATCTCCAAAAATCAAAATACTTGATATCCGCTATTGGTTCAAATGGCTTTCTTCTGAAAAAACGGCTCTCAGCTGAATACAACAATGGGTCGCTGTTCCTTCTCGGCGTATTTCCAAGGGACCCTACAACCACTGCCGGAAACTCCAATCCCTTTGACTGGTGGATGGTCATAAAGGATACACATCCACTTGGAGCGTATTCTGACTCGTCCTCATATTCACCCACCCCGTCAATGTATAAATACTTTAAATAGATGTTAAACAGTTCCTCCGGCATGGCGATTTTATTGGATGGATTCAGACCGTGCATGTTGTGAAGGGAACTGTATCTGTTCAACATTCTGGATATCTCAGACAGATTTCTGGCTGCCCTGCTTTTTTGTACATTATCATTTAAGCTTGCGTTCAGATCCGTTTTAAAGGGTTCATAGGACAGCAGTCTATATAAAATATCCAGAAGGCCAATATCTGTCTCCTGATGAAGGTTCTGAATAAACTTCATCTGTTCCTCTATGTAATCGTGAAGCCCGCTGTCGTGTTTCATAAGAACCATAGCTGACTTTACACAGTCGATATAGTATTCCCGCAGTTCTCTGGTTATTTTGTGAAGGAACGTGTTGTTCTTCAGATCCTGCATGTAGGTTGAAAAGCATATGATCAGACAGCCCAGAATCCGTTTCACTTCAGCCCGATGAAAAAACATGTCTGATCTGGGAGAATAGACCGGTATTCCATTAGCTTCCAGATATTCACCGACCTTAACCGCTTCTTCGCTTTTTACGGAGCGGAATAAAAAAGCGATCTGGTTATAATCCGAAATATTTCCGTTGGCCTTAAGGGTCTGCACAAGTTTTAGAAGATCCTCTTTTTCCATATCCAGGGAATCCCCGCCGCCGGAAAAGACGGATGCCTGTGTACTCATGTCCGGATCCTCTGCCGTGATCTGCTTATCGTACCGATATTTGTCCCAGTTAAACAGATTGATACCGTCCGCGTTTTCCATCCACTGATTATAAAAATCAATGATTCCCGGCTCGGACCGGTAGTTCTTGTTTAAATGAATGAGCCTGCACTCCCTTGCCTGGAATTTATCAGGAAATTCCAAAATGTTTCTTATGGTTGCTCCCCGGAACCGGTACATTCCCTGATCATCATCCCCCACCACGCAAATGTTTTTTCTCTCTCCCCCGATCTGAAATATCAATGACTCCTGAATAAAATTAGTATCCTGATATTCATCAACCATGATGTAGCGGATCTTATTCTGAATATCTCTAAGCACTTCCGGATACCGTTCAAACAACTCATAGACCTCTGTCTGTATGGAGGAAAAATCCATGGCGTTATTGCGGTCCAGCAGGTCTTTGTATCTCATCACAAGCTTTGCCAGAAACCGCATGTCGTCATCCTTATCCCTAGCCATGGCCTCAAGATCCACCAGCTCTTCCATCATCTGATTGACATACCGACATATCTCAAGGGACTGTTTCCAGGTTCCCAGGCTGTCCGGGATATGTCTTGAAAATCCTCCTAACCGATTAAAGCTATCAATGTTCCCGCACACCAGATAAGCCTGGTCAAATCCGTCCAGCATGCGGTTTTTCTTCCGCTGTCCGGCATACTCTGAGTACTCTTTCAAAAGTCTTAGACACACGGAATGAAAGGTCCCGATGTACATCTCATTCATGTTGATATTTACATCATACTTTATAAATTCATTGGAAATCCTGGTCAGCAGCTCTTTGGCCGCTTTTTCCGTAAAGGTCACAACCATGATCTCATCTGGTTTTATATGTTTTTCCACCACAAGGCAGGCAATCCTTTTTACCAGGGTAAAGGTCTTCCCTGTGCCCGGTCCGGCTATGATAAGCAATGGCCCTTCTGTTTCAATGACCGCCTGCCTCTGTTCTGGATTAGCGCTTCCGAAATCAAACATTCTGTTGCCTACTGAAGCTCATATTTCACGCCAATAGCCTTCATAAAATCCAAAACCTGGTTCAGCTGATTTTGACCAGCGTACACTTTGAGAATGACCCCCTCTTCATTGCTCACCACTGCCTGTTCCTCTGCTTCTGCCGCCTGGCGGGTCAAGATGCTGTCGGCCTGCTGGCTCATTCCTGCCTTCGCTGTCGCATCCATCAATTCCTCATGCTTTGACCTTACCTCATCAACCGACAATGTGGAAATGTATGTCTCAATAAGAGTCTTCTCGAAAGGAGATTTCATGGCCTTGATCGCCGCAATATCGTCCGAGACATTGTTGATAGCTGTCTGGATTTCCTCCTCAACTTTCTTTTTTGAAGCCGACGCGTTCAGCCATTTGGAATTAGAATTAAGCAGCTTTTCATAAAGGTCCCCCGCCAGATCCCCTAATACTGAAGACTTTTTATCATAGTAATTCCGGACAATTTTTTCTTTCTCTGCCTTCTGCCTGCCTGTATAATCTTTTACCACATCATCAATAACAAGACGCTGATCTTCTATCATTCCCACAATTTCTTTGATTTGCGGCTCAATGGCATTATACGGAGCGAGACACTTTTCTTTATAGGCTTTTCTCTTGTCTTCTATGGCTTTCTTAGCTTTTGCCAGTCTGGCCTTATCGTCCTTTGCCGTTTTTATGGAATCGTCTGTATAGACAAGACCTTTATAATCTGATAAAATTTTTTGCAGTTCTCCTTTTAACTGTTCAAAATCCCAGTTTGTAATGTCAACCTGTTCCAGTTTACCGACCAATAATTCATTCATTGCCAAAATACCTCCGTTTACTTTTTAATATTTTTAAATTTTTTAAATGCTTTAAACGCTGCCCATGTATCCCCTATGTATCAAAACCTATCCTTGACCTCTTCCGTATTGCTTTCACACCTTGTATCTCCTCAGGTCAATGCCATTTTCCCGGCCATTTCAACCAATTCCTCCGGAGAGGCATTCTCGATATCGAAAGACTCCATTAAAGCGCCTCCGAATCCGCCTCCGTAAAATGCGCCCAGGCATTCCTCTTTCAAATCCTCTCTAAGTTTCTCGATATCTATGGTCATACGTTTTTCCCTCCTTCAATTATCTCGATCATACTCCCCTGGCTTCTCAGCCACATATCCACTCCATCGCCGTAAACCTCTGCTTTGATCGTCCAGCCCGTATCGTCATGAGCCAGGATCTCCGCTGTGGGCAAACGGTCCAGCACTGCCTCAAGGCTTATCCCTTTGTACTTAAACCGGAGCGTCCGCAGCTGGCCGCCGAACATAAACTGAATCCGTTTCCGGAATTCTCCCTCCTGAAACCGATCCCCATAGGGCACATAAAAATGGTCGTCCAGAACCTCAAACTCCGCGATCCGGTCTATCCGGTAGATCGTGGGAAACGGCCGCTTCGGCACATCGGGCATCTCCTCGCTCACAGAAATATAGGCGCACAGGTAGAAATAATACTCCGAGAACATGATCCCCACCGGCTGGATCAGCCGCATGACCTTGTCCGGCTCCTTCAGCTTCTGATACCGTATCCGCATCAGCCGGTGCTCATATACCGCACTGCCGATATCCCATATATCGTTTACAAACTTCTTCCCATGATGGGGCTCTAAGTAATGGAACTTCTCATTTCCGATCAGATTGGCAACCTTTTTGTAATCCCCGTACGGGACACAGCATTGAAGCAGCTTGTCGATGATGGGGTACATCTCTTCCTTCACCATCGACCTGCTCTCCAGAAGGATCTTGCATACAGCCAATACCTCACTGTTGGTCAGCATTTTTCTGGGATTCTGAACAAGCACATATCCCTTTTTGCCCCGGTCATAGATCAACTGCCTGTCGGATTCCGGGTCATTGGCGAAATATGCCCGAAGATCCTCGATGTCCCGCTGAATTGACCGCTCGTTCACGCCGAATCTTGCGGCCTCATCAGCCTTAACAAGCATCTTACCATCAACAACCTGATTGTACAGGCTGATTATTCTTTCTACCTTTTTGTCCAAAGCATCACCTGCCTTTCACCTTTCTGGTGATTTTTTGCTTGTTGTAGACACAATATAACAAATGGGCATAGACAGAATGTGTCTATCTTAATAATTTCTTATATGTGTTCGAATCTCCGTTCTCATATAACGAGCCGTTTACTATGTTTACTTTCTTTGCCTCTTGTTCAATCTCCCGAAAAGCCATATACAGTTCAGATAATTGAGTTGATGACACCTTTTTCGAAAGCCAGTCTATAAATAAAGTTTTGTTATCCTGTCCGTTTTCAATAATCTTTCATATTCTTTTCGGTCATTTCTCTGTTACATAACATCTCTTCACCCCGCCCCCAACGCCTTCATCACCGCCTCCTCCGCACTCTTATACAAAATAAAATCAAAGGCCGTAGAAAGATCATCCGGCACAACCGCCAGCTCCGGCATACAGATGGCCGGCATCAAAACCTTCTTAGCCCCACTGTCCAGACACACCTGCAGCGTGCTTGCCAGCTCCTCCACCTTCATCAACGTCCCGCCGATACTCATCTCCCCCAAAACCACCATAGAACTCTGAACCGGTCTGGCCAGCGCGATGGAACTAAGGGCCACCATAGTAGCCATAGCCAGCTTCCCGGTCATCCCGATCCCCTGGAGATCCTGATAATTGACAATATAATCCTTGGTCACCATACTGATATTCCCGCTGATCCGGTTCCCGTTAGCCTTCAAAAAATTAAACGCCGTGTTGGTGGCTTCCCTGGCCTCCCGTTCCGAACCGATACCAGTGCGCTCAAACTTTCCGCTTCCCGGCAGCATCTGGCTCTCCAGCCGGAAAACCCCGATCATGCCGCTTTTCCCCCTGGAAACCGTGTAAACCTGTCCCGGATTGCACATTCCCTCTGGAATCAGTTTCCCGCCTCCCTGTTCCGGCACAGACACATAGCGCTCCTCAAAAGTCTCATTATCTATGTAAGAAAAATTCACATCATAAAATTCCATGCCTCCCAGTTTTTTCAGCTGCTCCTTCACCCGGCGGCGCATTTCCAGAGAAATCCGCAGCACCTCCTCCAACTCCTCCTTAGTAAACTCCCCGTCCGGATACAGGAGCTTTAAATACCCGTCAACCATTCTGCGGACAGCAATGGTGTCCCGCTGATTCAAATTCTTCCCCAGACGAAAATACCGGTCCAGGGCGTCCCCGTACTGTTCCTTCCGAAGCTCCCGGATAAACTCCGCCAGATAGTCGCTGATAAAACCATAGTCATTGGTAAAATGCTCTGGCCGGAACTTTGGAATCTCCCACCCCGGCAGATAGCAGTGCATGCGGTCAAGAAATGCCGTGTCCATCCCCATCTCCGGCGGAAACGGGTCAAAGAGGCTGCTTGTTTTCAGGAGCACGTCCACACTCTGATTAATATTCCCCACAAACACCATGGAGGCATTGGCCGCTTTCTCCTCCTTACCCCTGGCAAAAGAACCAGAAGCCATATAGTCTTTCATGATCTGGATTCCGTCCTTGTCCTTAAAACGGATCCCGGCAACCTCGTCAAATGCCACACAGTCCCACATTCCCACCAGCCCCACCGTCTTGCGGCCCATGTTGTAAAATAGATTTGCCACCGTGGTCTGTCCGCCGGAGATCAAAATGCTGTTTGGGGAAATCTCTTTGTACAGATGGGATTTCCCGGTGCTGCGGGGGCCAAGCTCACATAGATTAAAATTATTTTCCACCAGAGGGATCATGCGGGTCAGAAGCAGCCATTTCTCACGGACAGACAGCTCCTCCGGTTCCATGCCGATGGAGCGCATAAGCACGTCCAGCCATTCATCTTTGGTAAATGCCTTCCGCCCCTGTTTCAGTTCATTGATGTCAATGTGAGGCATCTGTATGGGAGTCAGCTTGCGGATACTGATGGGGGACGTGTCCTTCTGCTTTTTCTGCCTGGAGCGAATCGGCTCCCCCTCCCCGTCCACAATCCCAAAACCGGAGTCCCCCTCCGCCTCGTACTCCAGCTGGACGATACACCAGATCCCGCCGCACAGCAGCCGGTCGAATTTCTCCGGATACTCGTCGGCAATAGGCACATTTCCCAGACCCAGATTAGAAAAATCAGCAAAAAAACAATTTTTCTTGATATCCAGGCGCACCGTCACCATGTCGATCACCGTATGGCTGCCCTTTCTCCGAAGCTGGGACAGGATCTTCTGGGCCTCGTCAGGGCGGACGAAATTATCCGCCAGAATCCGCTTCACATTCTGAACCCCCTTCTCAATGACCTCATGGTCGTCAGAGCTGCAGTACTGCCCCAGCAGAAACTCAAGGACATAGACCGGCACATTGGCCCCCTCCTTGATCTTCTTGGTCAGGTCCTTCCGGACAATCTTGCCGTCAAAATTCTCCCTGAGCTTGTTCTTTATTATTTCACGGGTGCTCTCACCCGACTCCGATCTGTCCATGTGAACCCCTCCTGGTTAAAATTGAGTTATCGCCCCCTCACTCATGTCCGGCGGCAGACCGCGAAAAAGCGTGAAAATATCAATCATAAACATATCATTCAAAGAAATTAAATTCATCTACAGCAAACGCGATATCAATCTGAAACTCTTCTTTCACCGGCATCTGCAGTCCCGATTCATCCGCGATCACCAGGAAATAACTTTCCCGGCTGCTGTATTTTTGAGAGCGGAGGTTAAAGCCGCGGCGGAATGTCCTCTCCTGGCCGTTTTCGCTGGTCTTGTCCGCTATAATCTTGCAAATATCACTGATCTGGCTGCCGTTGGCATCCGTAAAATACAGCAGATAATTTGCCGCCTGCCGGTTATTTCCCACCGCCTGTTTCTGATAGAAATTCAGAGAAAAAATCATGTTGCTGATCTTGCGGTTCGCGGACAATAAACTCAGCTCCACCGGCTTGGTGTCGATCTTGTCACGGTTGCGCTGGTAAGCCTTGGAATCCGACCGCAGATAACGGTACTGAATCACCGGAACCACCATTTCCTGCAAGCTGGTTCCGCCGTGGACAAAATTCAGACCGCCGCCGCTCATTTTAATGCGGACATTTTCTCTCGGTGAAAATGAATCATACCCCGTCCCGCCGTCCATAAATTTCACCGGCATCAGATAATCCGGGCCGGAACCTTTTTCCATGATGGCAAACCGTCTCCCGTACTCAACCATACGGCTGGCAAATCCGGCCTTGTCCACCTTATCCAGCTCCGCCAGCGGACTGTAGGTATAGAGAAAACCGTGGTCCGCGGTGATCACCACATTAACGCCGCCAAACTCATTTACAATAATACGAACCAGATTCTTGATCTCGTCAATCGCCTCATCACACGCCGGAAATACGGCGCTGTCGGAAATATGGCTGGCCTTATCCACCTTGTCATGGTAAATGTACACCACCTCCATACCTTTCACCAGAGCGCTGCGCTGTGCCCGCTTCATGTTGATGATGTCGTCATATCTCAAAGCCACGCTTGCCGGGTTGGCTGATTTAAGAACCTTGTCCCTGCTCCCTGCGTCCGTAGGCTGCCCGTCCGCCAGGACATCCAGAGCTCCGTCCGTCCCCTTTGCCACTGTCAGACACTTGTGAGGAAGAAGCGCCGCCATGCCGAATTTCGTGATGGTTGGAAAAATAGCCTGGCAGCTGCTCAGTTCCACCTTGCTCTGAGTCTCCCGGCGAAGCTGATCCGCCAGGGAGGCCGCCGCTTCATACCGAAACGCGTCAGAAACGATAACAAAGACCCGGGCGCCCGCCCGTCTCACCTTATTTTCGTAAAAATCCACCTGCCGGGGAATCTCCAAAATCCGTCCAAACCGCTCCAGCTCCTCCCCGCTGACCTTTGACCAATTCTGCCCCAGCTGACCGATGAACCACCTGGTATACAGCCCCTCCACCTTCTCCGCCACATGCTTTAACAGATCGTCCAGCAGAGGGTTGGAGACCTTCAGGCAGCGCTGAAAGCACAGGTGAAACTGTCGGTAGTAGGTGTCCATCTTGTAATATTCCGCAGTATATTCCTTCCAGACCTTCCCCGCCTCCACGGTATGGAATCCGTCAGCGTGCTCCAGGAAAAACACCTGCATATAGGCAATCTGCAAAATCCCCTCGAAATAACCGGAGACATCATCATACCACACCATTGTCCGACGTTTATCCACAGCAGCTTTAATCCTATCCACATGAATAATCTGGTCGCTGATCTCCGTCATCAGCTTTGTCAGAATACACTCATTGATACAAGGAAAACATTCCGTATTCACCAAATCCCCCACCGCCAACCTGTTAAACCGGTCGTAAAGGCGCGCCTCCCTCTCCACATACCGCGCCACCTCATAGAGCCGGCGGTTGTCCTCGCCGTGAAGCCAGTCAGAGACCAGGTCATAGCAGTAAGCCTGATGGGGAACCGATATAAAATGCTCCGGCCCCGCCAGGCTGTCCAAATGCATAGTCCTGGCCGCCGCCGTCAGCAGCATGTGAACCGCCAGGCGTCCCAGGTCAGAATCCTCGCCTTCACTGTACCCCGCCGCCTGCGCCACCATGGCCCAGAAGGCGTGGTGGGCGTTGTAATTTACAAAACTCTGGTAAATCGGATTGGCGTCATTATCCAGGCCGGAGCCGAGAACTCTGCGGATAATGTTGTTCGGCTGAATGTCCCTGTTGCCGCAGACAGCAGCCATCACCGCCAGATGAATCTGGGCCGCGGTGGAGAGCTTGCGGTAATCACAGTTCAGGCCCGCCACCCTTCCCCGGCGTTCCCTGGCATTGAAAAACTTCTTGTAAAACCTGACCTGTTTGCGGATTATAGGAGTGGCGGGAAGATTCATCTCGTCAATCCACATAGAGATCAGGTCAGCCCGGAATTCCTCACTGTAGAGCTGAACGTTGATGAGCCAGTTGTCGTCGTCCCTCTGGAAAGAAAGAGGGCTGTATACCAGGTAGTTTGACACCGTATCGTCCTGACATAGCTGCTTTTTCACCGCAAAAGTGTTGCTGCCGGTCAGGCGGAGGAACTTGACGTTGGTCAAATGGAGGTCATCTAGCTTGTCCTCGAATTCACGGTCCTCGTCGTACCAGAAGATAATGCGGCGGGAGTAGAATTCGGGAAGGGGGGAGGAGAAGCGGGCGGTTAAATCCTGAATGATGGTGTTGATGTCCATGTCAGCCATGATAATGTCCCCTTTATCCATTATTTCTCTCACATATTTTACTTAATTTGCAGGGCTATTCCTTTTTGATTCATCGAACATCGCTTGTACCGTTGGCGCATTTTTTGTCAACCTTTTTATAGTCAAATCCTCTGCTTTATTGTTAGCAAGACGAAGATTATTCTCCGATGAAACAAGTGCCTCTCTTACTTTTTGTAAATGAATAATTGTTTTATCAATCTCTTCTATTGCTGTTTTAAACTTATCACTTGCAATTCTATAATTACGTGCAAATCCTTCTTTAAATACATTCATATTTTCTTCAAAATGACTTATATCAATCTGTTGGCTTCTTACCTCTTGCAGTTCTCGTCTATACTCTAAAGAATTCAATGCCGCATTCCGCAATAAGGTGATAATTGGAATAAAAAATTGAGGACGAATTACATACATTTTTTCATATTTATAAGATACATCTACAATTCCGTTATTATAGAGTTCGTTATCCATTTCAAGAAGCGAAACTAATACCGCATATTCACATTTCTTTTCTCTCCTATCTTTGTCGAGTTCCTTCAAAAAATCTTCATTTTTATGCTTCGTAGTTGTCTCGTCCATCTCATTCTTCATCTCAAACATGATAGAAATAAATTCTATATCATCTACAAAGTCTCTAAAAATAAAATCTCCCTTGCTTCCTGTTCGTGCATCATTATCCTTCTCAAAATATGCAGTTGGAAATGCAGTCATTCGTAGTGAATCAAATTGAATCCGGCAATGCTGTTCAAGGCTCTCTCCTATCATTTTTGTCGATTGTCGCGCTTTAAAATCCCTATAATATTCAATCTGTTCATCTTTTAATTTTATTTTATCTTCATATTGTTTTTGCAATGATTGTTCTTTTAGTTTACTTTCTGTCTGTTGACTGGACAATTTTCCTTCTAATTCTGTAATCAATTTAGTATTTTCAGCAATTTGTTGTTCTTTTGCTTTAACCGCGTCTGAAATTGCCAACTTTTTTTCTGTTTCACTATTCACGAGTTCTGATTTTAATTTCTCAATTTCTCTGTCTTTATTTGACAGTTCTAATGCTTTATCCGAAATGATTTTGTCATATTCGCCTTTTTGTTGAATTTTAGTAATTTCTAGTTGACGATCTTTTTTCTCAACTAAATCAGCTTCTCGACGTTTAAGCTCTTTATCAAACTCTCTGTCTCTCACTTGTTGAACAATTTGCGCATAACCTGATTCGTCAACTAAAAATACTTCTCCACATTTTGGACACCTAATTTCTTCCATAATAACATCTCCTTATATTTTTTTAATTGGCCCCGTTTGGTGACGGCTATTTCCTGCTCCCAATAATTACACTGTCTATAAGTACCTCTGGACAATCTCCACGTCTATAAGACATTACAAATGCCCTGTCTTCTCTCCATTTAGAAACTGCCTCACTATGATTTCTAAATTTACTATGCCTAGCTATATTCATATCAATTATAGATAGTATTTCATGTTTTGTTATATCATAATTCTCAATCATATTTGCTAAGATATACTTTCTTTGCTCATAAGTATAGTCTTGCCTTTTCGTTACATTATAGCCTAATGAATGAATCCTTGATTCATCACCATAAAACTCTTTAGAATTATTAGATTTCCCACTTGTCCTATCAATAACCTCGCATAACAAAACACCTTTCTCTTTCAGTCTTTTAAAATCTTCCTTTAAAATTATATATTTATTGCATTTTTTACAATAAGCAGCTGGAATAGATACCTTTATTATTTTTAACGGAGTCGCTACTCTAATTACTGCATTTATATCTATAACAGAATGATCTTCATATATACATTTTCTATTATTTAATAAGACAACTGTATTTACTTGTCGTGTTGATACTTTTTTATTATTGGAATTAAGTTTCTCACCTATTTTTATATTTGAATTATTCCTCTTATCCTCAGTCCGCAAAATTCCCGAATTTTTGCATTTTACAGAATGCGGGTTACATAAATCATCAAAGTAAACACAAATTTTATTCTTATAATATGGACAACCTTTTACAATACCTATTTTCTTTTCTGGTTCTTTACTTTTATCCGTTTTTAGTTTTAATACTCCTCTAACAGTTATAATACTCGAACTGTCAGCTTGTCCGATTTTCGATCTCTTAGCTTCTTCATTCCGTTTATGTATCTCATCATAAGACATCACATTTTTTCTAAAAATTTTATTATCACTTAGGAATAATTGGTAATCATCAAAATAGCCTTTAAACTCACACCCATACTGTATAATGTTTCCTCCTC
>CAJUSJ010000099.1 GCA_910588865.1 uncultured Lachnospiraceae bacterium | reverse complement strand
AGGGAATCGAACAGGGAATCGAACAGGGAATCGAACAGGGAATCGAACAGGGAATCCGCGGAACGGTTTCCATATTGAAGAATCTAGGGGTACCGCCGCGTACCATCCTGCTTAAGATTCAGGAGGAGTATAATTTAAGCGAGGAAGCTTCTAAGAAATATCTGTGATAGTAAATTCCAGACAGGACTAAATCAGTGGTTTGGCTTACGCCAGCGGACGGGTTTAGTCCTTTTTGGTCTTGCCGTGCTTCCTGGTTTCCGCCTTGACGGAATCAGGAAATTTTTATAAAATAAATCATAATCGGGTATGCTGTAAATAACCAGTCAGCCTTTGCCGAACCTACAGGGAGAGGCGGTTCAAATCATATAAGGAGACGGGAAAATGATTGATCTAAAGGGAACCATGGGGATTCCGCTTTTAAAAAAGAGCCGTTTTACAGGCAGCAGCGGGCCTCTGAGATATGTGCTGGAAAAGAGGAGCGGCGGGGAGGAAGGCGACTGTCTGGCTGCGGTTTTCTGGATCGGCGAGAAGTGTTCTGACGCCACACCGGAGGAAGACAAGACAACAAAGCTGTTTCCATTTACGGAAGAGGGACTGCAAGAGGCCCAGGTGTGGCTGAACCAGCAGCTGTGAACGCTTGCGGACAGTACCCATGCCCCGTTCCCGGCTCATGTGTGAAAGGGAGCGCGGAGGCTCTGAGCTTTTATACTATTAATAACGCAAGAAAGGAATACGTATATGGATCTGAAATTCAGGCCAGTGGAGGCTAAGGACATTGACCGTTTGGAGCCCTTCGTGGGACTCAGACCCAACAAGACCTGCGACAGCGTGATGCTGGACAGCTTTTTGTGGAAGGATTACTATAATGTGCGGATCGCGGTGGAGGAGGACAGAGCTGTTTTGTGGCTCATGAGCGTGGACGGAGAACCGTATACAGCCATGCCCGCATGCAGGGAGGAGGATCTGGCCCATTATTTTTATAAAATGGTCCATTACTTTAATGAGGAATTGAAAAAGCCTCTGAAGATCTATCTGGCAGACGAGGAGGCGGTCCGCGCTCTGGCTCTGGATCCGGAAAAATACCAGGTGACAGAGCAGGAGGATTTAAAAGATTATCTGTACGACGGGGAGGCCTTAAGAACCCTGGCGGGCAAAAAGCTGCACAAAAAGAAAAACCATTTAAACGCGTTTGTGAAAGAATATAAGGGGCGGTATGAATACAGGAAGCTGTGCTGCCCGGACAGGCAGGATGTGTGGCGGTTTCTGGATCTGTGGAGGGAACAGAAGGGCGACAATGTGGAGGAACACCTGGATTATGAGGTAAAAGGAATCCATGAGATCCTGAAAAATTGCTCCAGCTTAAGCATACGCATGGGCGGGATCTACATTGACGGGAACTTAGAGGCGTTTACCATTGGCAGCTACAATGCCAGGGAGGATATGGCTATCATCCACATCGAGAAAGCCAACCCTGAGATCCGGGGCCTTTACCAGTTTATCAACCAGCAGTTTTTGATTCACGAGTTCGCGGACACTTCCCTGGTGAACCGGGAGGACGATCTGGGACTGGAAGGTTTAAGGAAGGCAAAGCTGAGCTACAACCCCATAGGATATGCCAGGAAATACCAGGTGATCCAGAGGCAGGCGGGAGTTGTGTGAAAAAGGGAGGCGATCCATGGGTGAGACAGTCCGGTATTTGGAACAATGGGAAAAGAGGAGAACCATGCCTCTCTGGCGCGAGGCGTTTTGGGAAGACACAGAAGAATTTCTGGAATATTATTACAAAGAGAAGTCCAGCGACAACCGGATTTTGGTAATGGAGGAAGGGGATCGGATCGTTTCCATGGTCCACCGGAATCCATACAGACTGCGTCTTGGCGGCAGGGAGGCGGACATAGACTATATCGTCGCGGTGGCTACGGCCAGTGACTGGAGACATCGGGGATATATGAGAAAACTGCTCCTTAAGATGCTTAACGATATGGGCCGGGAGAAAATGGCGTTCTGTTTTCTTATGCCCGCGGACCGGAGGATTTATGAGCCCTTTGGATTTGCTTTTATTTATGATCAGGAGCACTGGAAGCTGACAAAAGAGGCGGAGCAGGGCCTGGCAAAGGAGAAAGTGGACTCAGACACAGCGGCCCTGGCCGCGGAGTGGATGGACCGGTGGCTGGGGCAGAGGTATCAGGTCTGGGCTGTCAGGGATAAAAGGTACGCAGACAGGCTCCTTCTGGAACTGGCAAGTGAAAATGGCTGGCTGGAGCTTCTCTATCAAAAGGAGAGGCCCGGCGGCGGTCCGGTGGGAATCCGGGGCTGGTGGGGGATAGGAAAGACAGAGCAGAGGCTGCTTTTGTGCGGCAGTGAATACAGAGAAGAGCAGAGAAGTCCATGCCCTGCCATTATGGCGAGAATCGGGGACGTGAAAACCTGCCTGGAGCTGATCTCCCTGAAAAAAGACAGCCTGCTGGACAGGCTGGAAGTGACCCTTCATGTGGAAGACCGGATGTGTGGGTGGAATCAGGGGACATTTCTGTGGAAACTGGACCGCCGGGGTTCTCTGGTTATGGAAGAGGCGGAGGGTGAGGAAAACGGGATGGGGGGAAGGGGCTGTCTTTTTATCACCATCGAAGACCTGACCCAATGGATATTCGGATACCGGGAGTTGGAGGAACTGGCAGACAGAGAGGAACTGGCAGCCTGCGCGAAAGCCGCGGTCCCCAAAGAGCCGGTATCCCGGGACAGGCCGGGATTTGACCTGGGGATGCGCCCCGGGGATGCCGCGCGTCATGTTCAGGAGGAGAGTGATCAGCGGACATACCGGGAGGAGACGGTTACGATCAGGTGGTGGCTGGAGATCGGCGTGTGGAAGAAGGTTTTTCTGGACGAGATCGTGTGAAAAAGGCCCGGGGCGAGTTATGCCGGGGGCTGAAAATGTCCCCAGGGGAAGCGGAAGCCGACTCTGAGGGGCAATATACATAGTCTGCTCTTAAAGGGCATGATATGACGTGAAACAGGCACAGAATGGAGGAAAAGAATGACGCCACAGGAAACATTGAGACAATGGATCAAAGAGAGCGGCAATATAGTTTTTTTCGGCGGGGCCGGGGTGTCCACGGAGAGCGGAATACCGGATTTTCGCGGCCAGGACGGGCTGTACAATCAGGAGTACGCGTACCCTCCTGAGGTTATTGTCAGCCACAGCTTCTATAAAAGAAATCCGGAAGAATTTTTCCGGTTCTATAAAAACAAGATGATCGTAACTGACGCGAAGCCTAATAAGGCCCACTTAGGGCTGGCCCGTCTGGAGAAGCAGGGAAAGCTGAAGGCAGTGATCACACAGAATATCGACGGTCTCCACCAGATGGCGGGAAGCCGTGAGGTGCTGGAACTTCACGGCTCCATCCACCGGAATTACTGCCAGCGCTGCGGCAGGTTTCATGGTCTGGAGGCGGTGCTCCAGGCAGAATCGGTCCCAACATGCGGCTGCGGCGGCAGGATCAAGCCTGATGTGGTGCTGTATGAGGAGGGGCTTGATCAAAATGTTCTGCGGAAAGCGGTGGACTATATCAGCCAGGCGGATGTGCTGATCATCGGAGGAACCTCTCTGGCCGTGTACCCGGCAGCGGGACTGATTGATTACTACCAGGGCAGCAAGCTGGTGCTGATCAACAAGTCGGATACCGCGAGAGATGCCCACGCGGATCTGGTGATTCACGATTCCATCGGCCAGGTATTCGGGGCCCTGGAAGAAGGAGGACAAGATGAATTTTGAAGTGGGGGATATCGTGAAGCTGAAAAAGCCCCATCCCTGCGGGAGCCGCGAGTGGGAGATCCTGCGGGTAGGGGCGGATTTCAGACTGAGGTGTTTAGGATGCGACCACCAGATCATGGTGGAACGGAAACTGGTGGAAAAGAACAGCAGGGGGGTGAGAAAGCCTACCGTTTGATGTACTGGATGGCCACGCACCTTGGCCCGCCCTGGGCCACGAACACCGCGCTCAGCTCCAGGATCACCACCTCCAGGCTAGGGAAGGCCTGTTCAAACAGCACTTTCATCTTTTGCGCATCCTCCAGGGCATTGGCGTGGGAGATGTAGAGGATATGCTGGCTTCCCAGCTCCTTTTCCCTCAGATACTCTATAATGCTCTGGGCCGCGGAGATCATGGTCCGCTTGACGCCGAATTTGTCAAGCCGCATACCATCCTCGGTCAGCTTCATAATCGGTTTCAGCTTGAGGACAATACCTGTGGCGGCGGCCAGAGGAGTCAGGCGGCCGCCCCGTTTTAAAAAAGAAAAATCCTGAGGTATGAGAAAAGATTCCGTATTCCGGGCAGCCTTTTCCAGCCAGTCTAAAATCTCCTGAAGAGAACAGCCGTCTTCCTTCATCTTCTGGGCCTGGGTCACCATGTACCGATGAGGGCCGCAGAGGGTCCGGCTGTTGAAGACCGTGATCTGATCTTTGTTTTTCACCATCTCTCTGGCACCGCAGGCGGTCTGATAGGTCCCGGACAGGCCGTCGGCCATGGAGATATTGATGATAGAGGAACCGGCATAAGCCTCAAAAGCCTCAATGACATCCCCAAGAGGCGGCTGGGATGAAGTGGGCAGCAGGCCCTGTTCAATCTTCCGGTAATACTCCTCCATATCCAGGAGAAGATCCCTCTCATGGCTGTCGCCGATGCTGACACACAGAGGAACTGACTCAAAGCCAGCCTGTCTGGCCTCTGAGGGTGTGTAGAGAGAAGAAGAATCGGTGATGATCTGTATCATATTGTAAGTCCCCCGATTGATATTATGATATTATATAGTTTTGAAAACTACTTTACACAGTTTACTTTATGCCATAATGGCCTCCGCGTCAAGCAAAATCGACAAAATTCCGCAAATATAAGGCGAAAAAAGTCCTTGATTTTCCAGACATTGTCTGATAAAATATTATTTCGTGACACATTATTCCTTGCTCCCGGGCTAAACGGGGGCCAGAGACCAGAAGGAGGTTAGAAACTATGAACAAATATGAATTAGCTGTTGTTCTTAGCGCAAAGCTGGAAGATGAAGAGAGAGCCGCGGCCATTGAGAAGGTACAGGGTTATATCACCCGCTTCGGTGGCACAGTGACCAATGTCGATGAATGGGGTAAGAAGAGACTTGCTTACGAGATTCAGAAGATGAAAGAGGGCTTCTACTACTTTATCCAGTTTGAGTCTGATTCCGTATGTCCCAATGAGGTGGAAGCGCACATCCGCATCATGGAGCCGGTGATCAGATACTTATGCGTTAAGCAGGAAGCATAACCATAAAGGAAGAGTGATCGTATGAATAAAGTGATCTTAATGGGCAGACTGACCAGAGACCCGGAAGTGAGATATTCCCAGGGAGAGCGTTCCATGGCTATCGCGAGGTACACCCTTGCGGTGGACAGACGGGGGCGCAGGAGCCAGAGCCAGGACGGAAGCGAACAGACCGCTGATTTTATCAACTGCGTCGCGTTTGACAGGGCAGGAGAGTTTGCGGAGAAGTATTTTCGCCAGGGCATGAGGGTCCTGATCTCCGGAAGGATTCAGACAGGCAGCTACACCAATCGAGATGGCCAGAAAGTATATACGACAGAGGTTATCATAGAGGATCAGGAATTCGCGGACAGCAAGAATTCCGCCGGAGGCAACTCCGGGTCCTATCCAGGCGGCGGCTATCAGCAGCCGGCATCCAGACCCGCTCCATCCAGCGCGATCGGCGACGGATTCATGAATATCCCGGACGGAGTGGAGGACGAGGGACTTCCGTTCAATTAAATCAGGAGGAAGGCAAACGCGCGGCATTTTTGTAGGATGCCTTCCGACGACTTGGCAGGTTCCGGGAAGCGGAGCGTGCCCATACCCATTATAATTAGGAGGTATAAGCTCATGGCATTTAATAAAAATGATAAAGCGGACGGCGCGAAAGTGAGAAGAGGCGGCGGTATGCGCAGAAGAAAAAAAGTCTGCGTGTTCTGCGGCGAGAAGAATGGCGTGATTGATTACAAGGATACCAACAAGTTAAAGAGATACGTATCCGAGAGAGGCAAGATCCTTCCCAGAAGGATCACCGGCAACTGCGCGAAGCATCAGAGAGCTCTGACTGTAGCGGTAAAGAGAGCCCGTCATATCGCTCTCATGCCATATACTATGGAATAATAAGAAGAAAAGTTGGTCCCGGACAGGTTCTGTCCGGGATTTTTTTGCAAACATTATGAAACAAAACTTAAGGGAAGGTTGAATTGTTACGATATAAAGAGTATAATGGAATGGAATAATGGGAAGGCAGCCTTGCCGGAGGGCCGGCTATTAGATACTGTTGTTGGGGTAGGGTATATAAGGAGCGGATTATGCAGGGGACTGGGAGGCCAGATGGTAAAGTGTTAAAGGTTCAGATGTTAGGGGATTTTCGAATAACCCTGGACGGAGAGGAGATTAAGCTTCCGGGAGGCATCTACAGCAAGACCACGCGCTTGTTTTTGCTGATTATATATTATAAAGAACAGGGGATCTCTAAAGAGAGTGCCCTGGAGTTTCTTTATGGAGATGGTGAGTATGCCGATGATTCCGGAAGCCTGCGGGTAGTATCTCACCGTCTGAAAAAGCATCTGACCCAGGCAGGGATTCTGGGGGAAAAGGGCAGCATCAACAAAAAGGGCGTGTTCCGTCTGGAACAGGAGGGGATCGATGTTCAGGCGGACGTGAGACTTTTTGAGGACAATGCTCACAGAGCGCTGGAGGCCCGGTCAAAGGATAACAAGACAGCGCTGTTGGAACAGGCATGCCAGATGTATACAGGAGAATTTTTGCCATCCCTCTCAGCGGAGATCTGGGTGGCGGGAAAACAGGCCAGATATCAGAACCTGTATTTTCAGTGCCTGCGCCCATATCTGAGAGCCTTGTCAGAGATGGGTCAATATGAGAAGATGCTCTGCACAGCCAGAAATGTTCTGCGAATGTATCCCTATGAGGAGTGGTATGTGGCGGAGTTGGATGCCCTTATTGGGTTGGAACGGTGGCAGGTGGCCCAGGAAGTATCCCGCCAGTCAGTGAAAGCCATGATGGAACAGATGGGAGTCCGGCCCTCAGAGGCCATGAAAGAGAGGATGACCAGGATCAACAACAAGCTGAAGGGCTCAGCCAAGAACCTGACGGAGATCCGCAGGGAGCTGGAAGAGAGCAACGAGGATCCCGGCGCTTACTTCTGCAGCTATGCCTCATTTACAGGCACATACAACTATGAGATGCGCCGGATCGAGAGAACAGGGGAGTCCCTCTACCTGGCACTGTGTTCCCTGACCGTGAGGGACGAGGAGAGCGCCTCCAAGGTAGGGGAGGGCATCTTTGAGAACGCTGACCATTCCAAAGAACCAATTATGCCCATCTTGATTATTGGTATTTTGTATATTTGTTCCATTACTACTCGCTGGTCTATTATCAGCCGTTCTTCCTGTGTCGTCATTTTCACCCATCAAGTTCTCATTCTCATTATAATATTGGCCGACTATACCAAACAAGGGGTCCTTACCAGGTTCTTTATCTAGAGGCCAAAAATTATTCGAGAATAATGGCGCGCCATAATATCCACCCTTACCAGCGCTATTGAGCCCCCAGCCCTTGACAACAAAAGTCATCTCATCTAATCTATTCAAAATCGGCTCTTGTTGCTTATTCTTATTATAAACGCTTGTTAATGTGTATGTATCTCCATCTTGTTTAAATCGTAACTCATAGCCTTCTCTAAGTGTAATTCCTTTATCTGACTTATTTTTACTAAACAGTCCTGGTTCATCCACATTGAATATTGGCAGCTTATCTGAACCTAATTGATTTTGAACTATACCCTCTACATAATTATTTCCAAGTCCTTTTGGAGCTTGATTAACATAGGCGGCTTTTGTTACCGTATCACCACTTTGCTCTATAGCCCCTAATGCCTCTTTTCCCATCGAGTGATTTATTGGATTACTAGTTTGCCCAATAGCCAGCTTAGGCAAACCATTTTTACTATAATTATGCTCCTGATTTGCTCCTTTGTCATTCGTCGCAACGTAATTAGTATTATATACCCCCTCAGTTACATCATAGTCATAAAACTCAACACCTTGTTCTAATCCAACCTCATACTGTTTTGGCTCATAAATAAATCTAATTATGCTATTCTGGGATATCTTAATCTCATTAGCAGATCCATTCCAAATATACTTACCATCTTCTGTGCCCGCACCTCTCGTCCAAATATGCCATTTTGATCTTTCTTGTTCTTCCGCGGCGCTATCTTCTATCCTTATAGCCGGCACATCATCATCATTAATATTATTTGTTACCCGAACCCATATTTCCTTAAGTTCATAATTCTTTTGAGCCTCAGTCCTATTTGCCAAATCAAGCTTGCTCATATCTTCGGGAGACACCCTTAAACCGTTTCTTAAAGTTCTTACTTCGCTAGAGTAGATCTTAGTTAATTCTGTTTTTTCAGCTAACTCTAATTTTGTTTTAGGGGTTCCATCACTATTTGTTTTATGTTCTTGAACATATCCATTACCGTCTACATCAAATTGTCTAAGATAAGCCACATGCTGAAACCGCACATTTACACTCTCACCATTTACATCTACCACAACATAAATCGAAAAATGGCTTGTTCCCATCACCACATCGCCATCATCATTGACTTCGCTGTCCATCTCATTCATAACGCCAGCCTCTTCATCAAGATGCCATACCGCCAACGTAGCTTCTTCTTTCTCCTCACCTTCACTCTCATTCTCAGCTTCCGCTATCTCACCCTCACCAGCCGCATCTGCCTGATCTTCTTCTGTCCCAGCGCTTGCCTTCCTCAGGCCAAACACCGCATTGGTGTTGATCTCTTCCAGTTCTTCTACTTCACCGTCCTCAGTACCCTCTTCACCTTCCAGACCAATGGTCTCTTCCACTTTCTCCAGTGTCAGATTGGAAAATGTTACCTCTACCTCACCTTCCAGTTCCTGCTCCACGCCATCTGCGATAACCTTGATGTCCATGGCTTTCATCTTGTCTACGGATACTCCCAGCTCCTCCGCCTTCTGTACCATGGCTTCCTGAACCAGATCCATCTTCTCCGCCGGAACCTCAGTGACCTTAAGGCTCAACATGTCGCCTTCGGGGAAGGAGCTTCTGTCGCCTTTAACCTGGATCTCAGCACCGTTAATGTTGCCTTTCAGCACCAGCTGGCCGTCGCCAAGGACAAAGAAATGGAATCCCTGTGTAGTCTTGTAGCTCTTGCCTTCCCGTCTGATGGAGGTTGTCACCTGGCCGAAGTAAACGCCTGGCTCTGTGTCGTCCTTCACCCGGAAAGATACTCCTGTGGTCATCTCACCCCAGCCGCTTCTCTCATCATCGTACCACGCCTCAATGCCTTCTAACTTGGCTCCGTAGGTAACGATGGAATACTTCATGTTGGCGGGAGTGGTTCCCTCGCTGCTGTCCTCTGTCCCATTGGACATGGTGGCTACTGTAATCTCATGTCTCTCAGCGTCAGAAGGGGTAGCCTCGTCTTCGTCCGTGATATCCCATGTGTATTCGTCCAGGATCTTCTCATCCTCAAATCTGGTGTGAATGTACATGGTGTTCAGTTCATTTGTCATCAGGGCGGGGCCGTCGTCAAACTCAATTGGCAGCACCAGCGCCATGCCTGTGTTGTATGTAAATTCAGCTTTGTCCTGGGCAACCTTATTGTCGTCGGTCCCCGCCAGGAATTCAAAGGTTACTTTCCTTGTTACGATACTGTCCATATCTTCTACGGTGCCGTAGAATCTGGTCTCATATACTTCACCGGGAGCCAGCTCAATGCCCCTGATCCTTTTGCCTTCCTCATCGGTCTGGGGATCGGAGGTGTCGTCTTCCTCTTCTTCTGTCTCCACATCGGTAATGATCTCAACGTTCTGTTCCGGCGCTTCCGTCTCGTCCTTGGCCGCTGTGTCATCAACCTTCAGGGCCACGGATTTTCTTAAGCCAGTTACGCTAAAGTTTCCCAACTCTTCCATCAGGTCGCTGGTGTCGCTGTATCAGCAGATCGTTCAAGTCTGTGAAAACCACCGGTTCCGCGGAATATCTATGGTAAAATCTGCCTTGCTTCTCATGATTCTGATCTTTATCTATGCAGATACTCATCAGGTTTGGTGCTGAAATATCAACTTTCTGTCTGTCGATCACCATATCATCACCTTTCTGGTATAATCATAACACACCAGCGTTACGTCCCCCGTTACATGAACCATGTTTTTTCCATTTTTTGAAAAAAAAATTTATCTGGACAGATCCCTGGGGATTTCTGCCATATTTCTATCTAATTAATCGGCGGATCCCGGCAAATTATAAGGGGTTCCGGGCGGATAATAGGGCATTTTCCCTCTTTTCCCCAGGCAATCCAGCAGGGGAGGCCCTCCCCCCTGATCGCCGTGCCGGGGGGCGGGGCCGCTTTAGGGGCCATATCCCTCTCCGCCCCGTTTACAATCGAGTAGGGGAGGCTCTTCCCCCCTACTCGCTGTGCTGGGGCGGGACCGCTTCAGCGGCCATACTCCTCTCCGCCCCGTTTACATAAGAAATCCCCGGATCCGCAGGGAACCGGGGAGGGGACAATGGAGCAATATGGGCGGCGCGGGGCCTATCCCTTCTGCTGCTTTATATTAAGAAACTTTGGGGCAGCTCTGTCACCGCGGCAGCGTCTAAGCCGGAATATTGGGCGATCTTGGCCAGGAGCGGTTCTCCGTCCCGGAGCATCTCCAGCGCTGATGTCTTCCCCCATTCTCTCAGGGCATTCTGAACTCTTTCTCTTTCTTATTTCGCTTTTTCGGTTTCTTTTTGGGCTTCCGCGGTATCATTCCTATTTTTGTCATTTCAATCGCTCCCCTGTCTGACTTGCTGTATCCCCATCAATCATGAAAGGCTTTTGGCCAATTCTGTCACCACCGCGATGTCCAGGCCGGAATATCTGGCAATCTTAGCAAGGGACAGTTCCCCATCCCAGAGCATCTCCAACGCCGATTTTTTATCTCGGTCTCTCAAGGCTTTCTGAGCTTTTTCGGTTTCTCTCTGGGCTTTTTTAGTTTCTCTCTGGGTCTTCGGTCTTCCGCCGCTCCTTCGCTACCGCCTCTTCCTTCTCTCTTTCAATCATCATTCCTATTTTTGTCATTCCAATCACCCTCCTTATCTCGTTTGCCGTGTCCTCATCAATCACCTTATCCGTGAATGTCATGATCCCCGCCAGCACAAACACCTGCTGCTCCCGGTTCTGAATCCGCAACGCCAGTTCTACCGCTTCCCCAATTCTACAAGTGGATTTTTATCTAATGCTAAAAGATTGTTTATTGAGAGTTACTGTTTACAGAAAGCAGTTTTATGAAAGGCTCTTGGCCAATTCTGCCACCATGGCAATATCCAGACCGGAATATCTGGCAATCTTCGTCAGAGGCAGTTCTCTATCCCGAAGCATCTCCAACGCTGATTTTCTCCCCTGGTCCTTCAAGGCTTTCCGCGCTTTTTCAGTTTCTCTTTGGGCTTCTTCACTCCTTCTTTGGGCCTCTTCACTTCTTCTTTGGGCTTCTTCGACTCTGCGTCGCTCTTCCACTATCGCCTTTTCTATCGCCTCTTCTTTCTCTCTTTCAATCATCATTCCTATTTTTGTCATTCCAATCCTCCTCCTTATCTCATTTATCATATCCTCATCAATCACCTTATCCGTGAATGTCATGATCCCCGCCAGCACAAACACCTGCTGCTCCCGGTTCTGGATCCGCGACGCCAGTTCCACCGCTTCCCCGATTCGCCTTCTCTTCTCCTCTTTTTTCCTGTAGGTCAGCGGGAAGATGACCAGCTCCATCTGTTCCTGATCACTTAATAATTCCTCATTCTCTACTTTTTCTCTCAACCGTGAAAAGATCTCATCCCCATCCACCTCTGACAGGAACACTGGCTCGATTACCAGTTTCACCGCTCCCACGTCGTAGCTTTCCGACACCTCTTCCCGCTTTACGTCTCCCGTGTAGATCACGATCATCCGCAGGTTTGGGCAGCTCCCTGTCTGGCTCTCGTAACGGCCCACGATACCTGTCAGGTAGTTTAAGTACTTTACCTTGCTCTCCCTTTTATAGTCACTCTCATAGTCCACCACCGCCGCGCTTTTGTCCTCCAGGCCCAATAGGTTATCTAAGCGGAGCTCATTGACCTTTATAAGCGGGATATTGGTTGGAAGGATCTCTCTTACCTCAGGGATCTTCAGGCCATACACGCTAAAACTTTTTCCCTTCAGGCGCTCTGTAAAAAGCTTGCTGGCTATGTCTTTGTTCTGGTAGGCGATCTCCATGTCGGGATTTTCCCCCGCCCGTCCGGGCTCCTCCGCCCTAACCGCTGGACCAAAGGCTTCCTCCATGGCAGACGTACCTATAGGATTGTCTTTACTCATATCTCTCCTCCTGCCTTTAATTTTTTGTCTGGGAATTTTAAAAGCAGGATTTCGATAGAAAGAATAGAATCTTTTCAGACGCGGTTAAACCGCAGAACCGGCCCTTTATCCAATGGCCTCGAAAATCTTTGCTTTGTAATGATTATATCATCTATAATCGGACAATACAAGTGGATTTTTATATTCATGCCAAAAGCCGGGTCACAAAGGCTACTGTTCATATGCGTTCACAGCAGCAAATCAAGCAGGATGTGAAATGTCATTTGTAATAGGGGATTATGTTGGACCACTGACATATTATTTTCGGGGTGATGATGATTTTTGGTTATTTTTGGATAATGAATTAATAGTTGATATAGGAGGTATTCATCCAGCAGCTAGTAAGTCTATAAATATATGGCCTAAGATTAAAGATGAAAATGGGAATTATGATAAAAATGAGAAGCATACATTAAAGGTTTTCTTTACTGAACGAGGTGCCGCAGGTTCATGCTGTTATATGCAGTTTACGCTTCCGAATGTTAAAGTTACCCCACCACCGTTTGAAGAGGTAGAACATACCTCTATAAGTGTAAAGAAAGTTTGGGCTGATGATAACAATGCGGCAAATAAGAGACCGTCATCAATCGAAGTAGATCTTTTGCAGAATGGAGAGGTTTATAGGACTGCGACACTTGCAGAGGGCAATGACTGGTCATATACATGGAACTATCTTCCAAAAGACTTTACTTATACAGTGGAAGAAAAGACGATCCCGCAGCACTACACAACACAAGGGCCTGTAAAGGGAACTGATGAGTATAATCAGTATGATTTCGTCATTACTAACACTTATCACGAACCAACTTCTGTGACAGTAACAAAACGATGGAAAGATGAGGAGAATAAATATGGAACCCGCCCCCAAAGTATAATGGTTCAGCTGAAAAAGGATGATAAAGATGAGGGTAATCCAGTAAAACTTTCAGATACTAATCAGTGGACCTATACATGGGAAAATTTGCCTAAATATTCCCCTAATGGTGACGAATATCAATATACCGTTGAAGAGGTGGCAGAGGATTGGTTAAAAGAGGAAGGCTGGTATGAGGTTGGATATACTAAAGAGCCGCAAGGAGAAAATCATTGGATAATCACCAATACCTATACACCAGAATATGTTGAAAAGACAGTGATAAAGCGATGGAATGACCAAGAAGATAGATTTGGATTGAGGTCCAAGACGGTAACGGTACAGCTTCTTCAAAATGGTGAATTATATGATAAACAAAACCTAACAGGCCAAGTTGACTTGAGTAAAGAGAATAATTGGACAAAGACATGGTCGAATCTTCCAAAATATCGATATTTTACTGAGTCTGGCAATATTGTTCGAGAGTTATATAAGTATGAGATTAAAGAAGTTGAGTTTAGTAATAGTGACTATTATGAGACCTTATATCAGAACTCTGATACAGGCAACGTAACTATTACTACTATTACTAACACTTTAAAGACAGCGAAATTCCGAGTAGCAAAAAGTATTGATAACTATATTGACGCGACAGAACAAATAGTTTTAAAAGATTTATTAGACGATGAGTTTATTGTTAAAGTGGAGGAGCAAGTTTCACCGTCAGAGTCAGATAAGGCTTTTAGTACAGGACTTGTTTTAAAGCATGCAGGAACTGAGGAAAGGGGTATAATAAGATCTCGAGAGGTTAGTGGCTATATCGAACTTCCCGTTACAGATAGCGGTACTTTATATAAGGTGACGGAAATTGTTCCTAAAGAGTATACTCCTAGCAAAACAGATTTCCTAACAACCATAGCTTTGGATAAGACTGGAAATATAATTGGAAGTGATAGCGACAAAGCAAAGGTTGTTAAAGAGGAGTCAATTGGTGAATTCGCTGGTGTAAGAATTTTCCCAGACGCTGATGTGATTGTAGTTGTGCATAATGACTTTAAGCACGAGGATTATTTCCACCATGATGTTAGCGTTACAAACCTATTTAAAGCAG
>CAJUSJ010000098.1 GCA_910588865.1 uncultured Lachnospiraceae bacterium | reverse complement strand
CTGTAACTCCCATCTATCGAACCTCGCTTTCACTGCCCTCTTCCAGCATGGACTTGCACAGCTTTGTAAGCGTTGTCTTGGTGTCCGCCGTGGTCTCACCCAGAAGCCCGGCGATCTCCTGAGCTACCATCATCTGCTTGTGAATAACTCTCTGGGCCAGGTCAATGGTCTCCAGCTTCTTGTCGTACTCTGCCTTGGCCTGCTCCTCCTCCTTGGTAATGTCAATAAAGGTGGCCAGAACCACGTCCTCCTTCTCTATGTAGACAATGTTCTGAAGTGTGGACAGGTTGTACTCCTCATACTTTACCTTCTTGCCGTGGATGCTCTGATGTGTGTCATATACCCACTGGAAATCCACGGGATCAATAAATTCATAAAGATACATGTCCAGGGCCTCGGAGCGGGTCTTTCCAAAATACTTCTCCCCGACCGCGGAGTACTCCATGATCTTCATATCCTTATCCACAATAAGGACAATGTTAGGGGAGGTCTCCATAACCAGATTGGAAAGGGATTCCGCCTTCTCATGCATAAACGGAATACACATATTTAACTCCGCCTTTTTCTGGAACACGGCGATGGCCTTGTCCCGGCACGTAGGATAGCCGCAGGCGCTGCAGTTGAGCTCGTCCTCCGGGCGGCTCTTGCCGATCTCCCGGAGAATGGCCTGGATCTCCTCCTCCGTAGGCATGGTCTCCTTGATAGAATGATCTCCAAAATCCTTTGCCATCTGAACATCCACCAGCATCTGCCCCACGGTCCGGGAGTCTACCGGGTCCTTCTTCACCGCATCCTCCATATCCAGCTTTACCTTGAACTGGGAAATGCCCTCTTCCTCCACCGTAGGCCCTTTAACGCAGCCGCCGGAACAGTTGTTGATCTCAATAAAGCAGCCCTTGATCTCACCCCTTGTCAGGCTCTCGCACACGTCAATGCAGCTCTTGGTTCCGTGGACATAGAACTTTCTGTAAGAGTCCACCCGTCCCTCAGTGGCCAGGACAGAGTTCACCACCCCGTTGGTCACTGGATAGAGCCGGTTCACCTTGGGATCAATCCTGTCAAATGGCTCATCCTCGCACTGTTCCACCGCGATATCCTGATCCTCAAACCAGCTCTTGATCTCCGTGAAATTCAGGACAGCGTCAATACAGTCATTGTGTCTTGGGTCCTGGGACTCTTTCTTCTTGGCAATACATGGCCCCAAAAATACCACTTTGGTGTCCTGGCCGTATTCTTTTTTAAGCAGCCTTCCATGGGCAATCATGGGAGACACTACTGGAGCCAGCCAGGGAACCAGCTGGGGATAATAGATCTCGACCAGGTCGTTAACGCTGGGACAGCAGGTGGTGATAATGTTCTCCATCTTCCCTTCCTGCAAAAGCCTCGTATACTCTTCCGTCACCAGCACAGCGCCCTCTGAGGTCTCCCTCACGTCGGCAAAGCCCAGCTTCTTTAAAGCAGATTTTACCTGGCCAATGGTGTTGTATTTTATAAGTCCCATGTAGGATGGGGCGATGGACACCACCACTCTCTGCCCGCTCAGGATCCAGTTCTTCACCTGGCCTAAATCGCTGACCAGCTGCTTGGCGGACTGAGGACAGATCTGCAGACATTTTCCACAGAGGATGCACTTCTCAGGCATGATCTCCGCCCGTCCGTCTTTAATCATGATGGCCTTGACTTCGCAGTTTCGGACGCATTTGTAGCAATGCTTACATTTCGTAGCCTTGAAATCAATGATCGCCATGACTACAGCCTCCCCAGAATCTCTTTCTCAAAGAACTCTTTTGTATTCTCAGGCTGCAAGGAGTACAGGGTTCCGTCCACAGTTACACACACTCCGTTGACACAGTTGCCGCTGCAGAACGCGCCATTTAAATCCACCTTGTCCTTCAGGCCGTTGGCGGCAACCAGCTCCTGCATCTCCTTGATAATCTCCCTGGAACCTTTCAAATGACACGCGCTTCCAATACAGATCGTTACCTTCATATCTTATCCCTCCGCATATTAATATTAGAATTCATAGCTGTCTACTATTATCGCATATTGTGATATTTTTATCAATATCATTTTTGCCTAATTTATATGTATTTTTTTGGATGTAGGATCAAGATTCTTCGAAAAGCGCCGGCAGCAGCACAGTGGTTCCTGTCATAAGGGGCTCTATGTTTCCGCCTTCCCCCGCTGTCCATAAGGAGCCATCGGTTCTGGCGAATGTAGTGTCTCTTTCCCCCACAGCCACGGCGGCTACCCTCTCTGTCACTTTCTGGGGAACAGTCTGGATAACCAGGTCAACCCCATAATCCCTGTCACTGGTACTGACGCACACCGCGGAGGTGTCTCCTCCTGACAGAAGGTTGTTATAGCCCCAGGCCCAGAGAGAGCCGTCAGCCTTCACGGCGGCTGTTCCGCTGTTGCCGGCGCTGACCGCCGCTACATCTTCCATGACCTGGACAGGAAAAGTCTGATAAGGATGGTCTACGTAGTGGAGAGTATCATCGTCAGTAACCGGATCGTAGTATTCCTCAGAGAAAGATTCATTGGCCTGCCGCCCATTGCCAAGCTGGCCATAGTTGTTGCTTCCCCACATCCACAAAGTTCCGTCGGTCTTGATGGCGGCAACGCTTCTGTTGCTGACGCTGACCGCGGCCACATCGTCCATGACCTTCACCGGAACATTGGAATCTTCCGTAGAACCAATGCCAAGCTGGCCGTAGGCATTGCTTCCCCACATCCACAAAGTTCCGTCGGTTTTGATGGCAGCAGCAGTGCTTTGGCCAGTGCTGACCGCGGCCACATCATCCATGATCTTTAGGGGAACGGTCTGCTCTCTCCAGCCCCATCCACTGTCATAATCTGCCTGACCGCCGTTTCCAAGCTGGCCAGACCCGTCTGTCCCCCAAGTCCACAGGGAATTGTCGGTTTTAATCACCGCGACATAATCTGTTCCCAAACTGACTGCCGCCGCGTCATCCATAACCTTTACCGGCGTGCCGCTTGTAGACTCGAAATAATTTCTGCCATCCCCCGCGCCGATATCTCCCCACACCCACAAGGAGCCGTCGGTCTGTACCACGGCAGTGGCCATAGGGGGCACATCGGAACCGCCGCTTCTGGGCGCGGTGACGCTGACAGAGGACACGTTCTCCATCACCTGTATCGGTGTCTCGGAATACTGGGGACGGGTCTCAAAAGGGACATTGTTTCCCCACATATCGTACCCCCACCTCCACAACTTTCCGTCACTGTCCACTACCGTCCCACTGTTAAGCCTGCTGGCGGCAAAGGTGGCGGCGGAGCCGTATCTGGGAATTTCCTCTTCTGGTGTCTCCGGCTCATAAACTTCCGGAAGCCGGGACATGGGTTCCTGAAGGTCCGGGTCCTGGCTCACCTCCTCCAGCACAAACTCCGGAATCTCCGAGGAGCCAAAGGGCGTCACCGTGACTTTGACACTTCCATCCTCTTCATGGGTCAAAGTCCCCACCTCCCCCTGGGTGACAAAAACAGGGGCTGACACATTGCCTCCCGAATCCTTAGCGGTACATTCCACGGTTCCCTCCAGAATATAGACCCGGGCCTGGGACGGGTCTTTGGCATCCACCCAGCCGCAGGTGCCCCGGATCCCCACTATCATGTCAGAAGTTCGGATATTCAGGGTCTCATCCGCTTCCAATGGCTCTGTCACATGAAAGAAAAAGCTCCCCGACAGGACGATAATCTCCAGCTCCTTCTCATTTTTCTGAATCCGGGCCTCACTGTCCTCATCCATCTTGGCCAGCTTCACCATGTCCAAGTCCACCCACGCATAGCTGGCATCCTCTGTTGCCAGCTGATACCCGCCGTAAAGCCCCTGCCCCTGGGAGATGGGTACAGCCTTTCCGTCTCCATCCGTGATGTCCACTGTGCCCAGAAACTTTGTCAGAAACATGGTGGCCGCTTTAAGGCCAGGCTGACCGCAGGCACTACATCCCACAACGCATATTGCCAGCGCCGCGGACAGCAGCCGCCTGGCTGATCCCTGTACTCTCATAATCGTAATCCTCCTCTTAAACATTTACCGCGGCACCGCCAAAAAAACAGCGGTGTGGTCTTGCCTGATCACACCGCCTCTTAGGGTTTTCTTCTACAGCTTCCTTAATTTCCTGACAGACCACTGTTTTTTCACATAATACCACAGCCAAAGACTTATTGTCAATTGAGGCTTTCTGGCGATCTTCTTGCGCCCCGGGGCAAGGTGTGCTATCATCAGATACGGGCTGTTCTCATATTTTATAAACCAGTCCCAGGAGGATAAAATCATGGCAATAGAAAAAGTCAGAGAATATTTTCAAAAATTCGGGATGGAAGACCGAATACAGGAGTTTGATGTGTCAAGCGCGACCGTGGAGCTGGCCGCCCAGGCCTTAGCCTGCCAACCCTGCCGGATCGCGAAGACCCTGTCCTTTTGCGTAGACGGCAATCCCATACTGATTGTGGCCGCGGGAGACGCCAAGATTGACAACCACAAATATAAAACCAGGTTTGGGACAAAAGCCAAGATGCTCTCCCCTGACGACGCCCTGACCAGGGTCGGACACGCGGTAGGCGGTGTCTGCCCCTTTGGGGTCAATGAGGGCGTGACCATCTATCTTGACACTTCCCTTAAGCGCTTCGATACCGTGTTCCCCGCATGCGGAAGCGGCAACAGCGCCATCGAGCTTTCCATAGAAGAACTGGAGCAATATTCCAATTATACAGAGTGGGTGGATGTGTGCAGGCTCCCGTCCGCCCCATAAGGGATTAACCCCCATTACCATGTCCCCGACACCAGTCAAAATCTCAATAGAATATTCGATGCCAGCGATGGCGATATGACAGGCATTTTTAGTCTTGCGTGTCCGCTGATTTTGTGGTAAGATAGTAAACGTGGTTTCAGACAATTTCAATTCAGCGGATATGGCGGAACTGGCAGACGCGCCAGACTTAGGATCTGGTGTCCATGACGTGCAGGTTCGATTCCTGTTATCCGCAGAAGACACACGGACAGTGGGGATAAGGCTCTCAGGCAGATCTGAGAGCCTTATTTCTATTTAAAGAAAAAGAACGATATGTCCCGGGGGCCTGTCAGCCCCGGGCATGTGATGAGACAAAAAAATTTCAGTTCTCAGTTCCAGTCTCCATTATACGGGAAACTGGTTTCAGCCGGACCAGTCTGGCTCCTAACAGCTTTACATCCTCTGGATCATGGGTGGACAGGATCAACATCTTCCCTTCTGTCTTCTCCCGTATATATCCGATGACCTGCAGCCTCATGTCCTCATCCAGTCCCGTAAAAGGCTCGTCCATAAGCACCATGTCGCTTGGAGCCAGCAGCGCCCGGCAGATGGAGGTCCTGCGCTTCATGCCGCCGCTCAAAGTAGCCACAGGCCGGTCAACCGACTCTTCCGGCAGAAGGCGGCACAGCTCCCTTCTGGCATTTTCCCTGGTAATCCCTCTGGCCGCGGTCATGAGCACATTTTCCAAAGGGGTAAATGCCTCGCACAGCCTGTCCTCCTGAAAGACAACGCCAAACCTCTTCCCCTGAATTCCTCTCACCTCTCCCCCATCTGCCCGCTCTAACCCCAGCAGGATACGGAACAGGGTGGTTTTCCCTGATCCGGAAGGACTCATAAGACAGTAGGCCTTTCCAGCTTCAAAGGTCAGAGTGACCCTGTCCAGAACCTTTAACGCGTGAAATGATTTTGTCAGATCCCGGACCTCAAGACTCATAGTCTCCTCCTTCTATCCTCTTGCCGGACAAAAGCCGCAGCACCGCCTTCTCAAACAGCGCGCTGATAACAATGATCACAAATGTCCACGCCATCAGATCCCCGGTATTCAGATAGATCTTAGACATGTAAAGTTTCTCTCCAATGGAATGATCCGGAACCCCGATAACCTCCGCCGCCACGCCGGACTTCCAGCTCATGCCCAGAGCGACCCCGCATCCGCTCCTCAGATATGGCACCAGCGCCGGTATATAGATGTAGCGGATCTGTTTCCACGGGGACATGGAAAATACTTTAGCCATCTCCAGAAGCTTCTCATCTGTGCTCTCAAGTCCTGCCACAGTATGAATGTAGATCACAGGAAGCACCACCAGAAACGCGATCAGAACAGAAAGATTGGCGGAACCGGCCCAGATCAGGGCCAAGATCACAAAGGAGGCCACAGGGATGGATTTCAGCAGCGCCATCAGCGGTTCCACCAACTCTCCCAGTATGGGAAAACAGTATCCCCCGCTTCCCAACCCCAATCCCACCACAAAAGCAGCCCCGAAACCCAGGCTGATTTTCGCGAAAGAGCAGGCAATGGATTTCCAAAACTCCTCTGTAGGCAGCAGACGCCACAGGGCAGCCCCGGTTTCCCATGGGCCTGCCAAAATGATGCTGTTGTGGATAGCTATGGCCGCAAGCTGCCATACCATGACCCAGAAAAGGGCAATGAGCAGCCTGCGGCCTGTTTGTTTGCTAAATTGTCTCATAAAATCCCCTGGTTTCCCTTAACCCAAAAGCCAGACACTTTCTGGCAGCGGTTCTATGGCTGAAGGAAATAAAATCCCTCGTCAGGAAGAGCGCCTCCCACAGAAGACGGATCCTGATCATAAAGAACCTGCAGATAACCTGACAGCATGGTCTTCATCTCATCTCCCTCTACGCATACAATGCTGCAGTAGGGGATAGCCTTCTGGGCTATGGGAGCTTTCTCGATGATCCCCACAGCGGCCACCAGCTCAGCGGCTGCCGCCACATCGGAGTTGACCGTGTCCGCGGACTCTCCGTGTTCTCTCATAAACACCTCCACAGCCTCCGCCTTCTCCTCCAGCACTTCCTTACGGCACACCGTAACTCCCGTCACCAGGCTCCCGCTGTCCCCGCTCTGGACTTTGTCCCACTCTTCTGTGAGATTCAGAACCATTTTCAAAGACTCGTTCTGAGCCATGGCAACGGTGACAAAGGGCTGAGGCAGCAGTCCTATGGCGTCGGGCTGCTCCTTCAAAAGAGCCGCCACCTCTGTGGCCTCGGACTTATATTCCACGGTTACGTCTCCCTCCCCGAGGCCGTTGGCGGACATCAGATATTGGAACGCGTAATCCGGGGTGGTGCCCTTTCCCGTCATATACACCGTCTTTCCCTTCAAATCTCCTATGCTCTGGATGGAATCATCTGCCGCTACCACATACAGAACCCCCAAGGTGTTGATGTTCAGCACCTGGATGCCCTGGTTAGTCTTCTGATATAAGATACTGGCCATATTAGCCGGAACCAAAGCAACGTCCACCTGGCCTGATACCACCTTGGCCACCAGCTCATCCGCGGCGGTCACCATGGTGAATTCGTAGGAACCTTCCGCTTCCCCTTTGTCTGCCTTGTCCATCAGGGATACCAGCCCTATGGTAGTGGGGCCTTTCATGGAACCCACGCTCAGGGTCGCTGTATTGCTTGAAGAATCTGTTTCCTGGGCCTCGGTCTCCTCCTCCACCGCATCTGGGGAAGCAGTCTCTTCGGCCTGGGTCGCTGTGGTCTCCGCGACTTCAGTCTCCTCCGCTGTGGTCTCCACAACTGTCGCTGTCTCTCCGCCGCTGTTGCCGGATGAAGACGAGCAGCCTGCCACCGCGGCCGCCGCTATGGCGCATGCCATAAACATGGATAGTACTTTTCTCATAAATTTTTCCTCTCTTTCTTTCCCGTCAGTATCCCTTTTGGCGCAAAATACCTCAACTCCAAAGGAGTATGTATTCCGGTATGCCCTTGGGTATGCTTTCGGGTTAGTCTTGAACTACCCACACAGTATACCACTTCCTGGCCATGCCTGTCCAGAGGGATTTGAAGAGAGCCCAGAATAAATGCATGAACGAAAATTTGAAAAAAGTTATACGAATTGACGAATGTATCTTTTTGGAATCTTTCTTCCCTGTCTGAGAACATAGGTGTATACTAAGTTACTGTTCAGGTAGGTCTGCGCGCTTGCCGCGCTGACCGTATGATAAACTGAGCCAGAGAGCAAAAATCCCATCGCCGCAGGCGATTTTCATGGATTTTTGCCAGTTGCTGTGAACGCATGTGAACAGTAACTATACTAATGGATATTTATATTGACATACGGATATACTTTGTATATACTAATATCAAGGTATATCCATCGTATATACTTTACGGAGGGATAGGAAATGAGCCAAATCATCGCACAGAAGGAGAATAGCTATACGATCCAAACCAATATAAGGAGGTGGGGAAATAGTCAAGGCATTAGATTGTCAAAAGAAATATTAGCACAAATGGATTTACAAGAAAATGATACTGTAGGAATAAAAATTTACGATGGAAAAATGACTGTTGAGAAAATCAACAAGCCTAAATACCTTAATTTAACAGAAAGGTTAGAGGCATTCTACAAAAGACCGATTGACGAAATTTATGTCGAAAGCACGCAAGAGGTTGATGTAGGTGATCCTCAGGGTAATGAAATATGAAACAAGGTGATATAATTGTTATGAATTTTACCCCTCAGAAGGGTCATGAACAGAGTGGAAGAAGGCCAGCACTTGTCTTGAGTAATGATATTCTAAACCATCATAGTTCAATGGCATTGGTTTGTCCGATAACAAACACTAATAAAAAACACCCATTTCACATTGAATTAGATAACAGGACACAGACGACAGGGGTAATTTTATGTGACCAGGCAAAAATGTTGGATGTTGGTGCCAGAAACGCTCAGTTTAAAGAAGAATGTCCAGAAGATTTATGGAGAGAGGCAAGGGAACTATTGATTAGTTTCATGTAAAAACACCAAATTCACCAGCATATTTCAAGTTTTAAAAAATACTTGCCTATCAAATGTACACAAAAAACGAACCCCCAGTAGGGGCAACTGCTAGGGGTTCTTCTCTTTTTTCGGCAAAACATACCGAGGCTAATTGTTGCTGTCTTTACCGCTTTTTTACAGATCACAGGGCACAAATCTATACACTCCATTCTTGCTCCCATTCTTTTTTGATTCTCCAGTTAAGGTGTCTCTTTGCTATGGTTATTTTGGTGTTTCTGGCGCTTTCAGCACAACGCCCGCGATTTCAATGGCGGCGGAAGCGTAATTCCGACAGTCAAGTGGTTCATTTCAATTGTCAGAAAACATTTACATTACGCTTGAAGAAATAAGAGGACTTGGGATAGAAAACCTGGACAGGATCTTCATGGAAAAGTATCTGGAACAGGCAGGTCAGCTTACCGATCCCAGCCAGCATGCCAATGTATGGCATCCTATCAAAGATGTGATAGGGATTGTTTTCTTTGCGCTCCTGGCAGGCAATGATGAGTGGAAAAAAGGGCTCCACTTCGTTCATGCGTTTATTCTGGAAGAGGGCCCCTTCATTCCCGATACCATCATGAATGAAGGGGCCCTGTGCCATACAGGGGAGGCGCGACTATTTTACCTAGGGAATCCACACCCCATCCGGGCCAACCACATAATGGTCCGGGGTGATGGTATTGGCAAGCATAGCCCCGTCTCCGCCGAGATAGTACCATTTGCCTCCCACTAAAATCCAGCCCTTAGCCATGGAGCCGTCCCCGTTCAGATAATACCATTTACCTCCCACTAAAATCCAGCCCACAGCCATGGAGCCGTCTCCGTTCAGATAGTACCATTTGTCTCCCACTAAAATCCAACCCGTGGCCATGGCCCCATCAGGGTTCAGATAGTACCATTTGTCAGCCAGACAAATCCAGCTTGTGGCCATGGCTCCGGACCCGGGCAGCAAATAGTACCACTGACCAGCAAGAAACAGCCAGCCTTCATCCATGTATCCCGCCTCATTAAAATGATAGATCACGCCATCAATTCTGGCCCACTGGCCTCTAGGATAATTTTTATCCGGCTCCTCCAGCCACCAGCCTACGCTATCTCTCATCCATGTGCCTGTCAGGACAACCGCTGCCGCCAGGCTGTCGACACCTGAAATAGCTTCAGGATTTCCAGGCACAGTACCGCTCTGGGAACTGCCAGGGCCGCCGCTTTGTCCCGAGCCGCTTCCACCATTAGAGCCTCCACTTCCTCCCGAACCACTTCCGCCGCCAGTGCCTCCGCTTCCTCCCGAACCGCTTCCGCCGCCAGTACCTCCGCTTCCTCCCGAACCGCTTCCGCCGCCAGTACCTCCGCTTTCTTCTGAATCACTTCCGCCGTCAGAGCCGCCGCTTTCTCCCGAATCGTCGCCAGTGCCGCCAATATCTCCGCTTCCCTGGCCGTCGTTTCCTTCTCCTTCCCCGTTTTCGCTGTCAGAACCACTTCCATCTTCCCCCACGTTACCGCCATTGCCGTCTCCCGGGTCTTCTGTTCCGCCACCAGTTCCTCCTGTATCCCCGCTGTCTTCTCCGCTCCCGGGATCATTTCCTCCGTCTTCTATGTCATCTCCGGTACCGCTATCTTCAATCTTCTCCCCCTTCAATACCACCTTGCTCACTTCCAGGTTCTCTATTTTGTCCGGGCACACCGCCGGATATGAATAGAAAGTCAGATCACTTCCATCTGTCACATACCAGATCACCTGATCATTGTACACAATAGGCTGACAGTCTGACAAACTCCCCTCAAAGCCGCCGATTCCTTTTTCACACAGCTGATTTCCCCGCCCGTCAAAAAACGCCACCTTCACTGTCCCCAAAGGTTCCACGCTTTTATAATACTTAATATAGTGGGCGTCCACCTCCTCCCACATGAGAGCAAACAGCTCGTCAGAGATTTTCACCAGCACAGGAGTTCCGCCGCACCGGTCTCCAGCCTCCTTATAATCTGTTACCTGAATGTATTCTCCCGGTCCCTCAAGGTTATCCTTGTCTATGGCTGAGAGGAAGATATTAAACATATAGCTGTCTGAAAAATTCTTCTGATCAACAGATTAGATTCCACAGTCCTCAACAGGGTACATAACATAATTCTGTCTGTGGGCATTGGCGCTGACCTCAAACCCGGCGTTTCCGGTCAGCTCCAAAGGGGTTCCTGTGGGATGGGCTGTCTTTTCATAGGTAAATTCTGTCCCATCTGGAAAAGCTGTCTGTGAAAGAAATTCCACATTTTCCGGGATAACCACCGATGTGATGGAGGTATCCATAAACGCCCCTCTGCCAATATGGAGCAGCCCCGCGGGGAGTTTTATATCAGACAGTTTAAGACAATAGTTAAACGCGGTATCCCCTATCTTTGTAAGGCTCTCCGGCAGCACCACGGACACCAGATTCCCGCAGCTTCCGAAGGCGCTTCTTCCGATAGCTGTAATGCCTTCTTCTATGATGATCTTTGTAATACTGTCCTCAATACTGATCCACAAGCTATTCCAGTTTCCCTTATACGGCTCTCCGTCCTCCCCTTCTGTATAAACGCCGCCCATGTCGGGGATCTGGCCATCACCACTGACCGTCATGACCCCATCGCTGGTCACCACCCAGCGCAGATGCTGGCTGTAGGTATCCTTCGCCACAGGTACGTTCCCCGGAAGACCAGGACAGTTGGAAAACGCTCCTCCCTCAATAGTGGTCACACTGTCTGGCAGGATCACATCTGTCAGTCCCACACAGGACAAAAACGCGTACTCGCGGATCCTTACTACGGATTCCGGGATCTCTATGGCAGTCAGACTTTCGCATCCCCAGAACCCGTAGGTTCCAATAACAGTAATTCCCTGAGGCAGACTGACTGCGGAAACATTTTCACAGCTTTCAAAAGCATGAGACCCGATGGTGGTGATCCCTTCCTCCACCACAATCTCCTCAATACTGGCAGAACAGGAAAACCACGGAAAATCTGTCCAGTTCCCCCTCATCAGGCATAGGGCCTCCGCCTCCCACTGTCAGCGTTCTCTTCTGGTCCAGCTTCCACCACACATCATCACTGAGCCTCCCACGGCACAAAGGCATATCCTCCGGCAGGCGGGGGCAGCCGTCAAACGCTCCCGCGTCAATGATTTCAACCGTGTCCGGCAGGATCACTTCCTGAAGGTTCGCGCAGTTATAAAACGCGTACTCTCCGATGTGGCTCACACTTTCCGGTATCTCCAGGCTGGTGAGATTTTCACAATGAGAAAACAGGTACTGGCCGATGCCGGTTATGCCTTCCTCCAGAACAATCCCTCTGCTTTTTCTCCACTCGTCTTATGATCTTGTCCGCGTTGTAATCCTTCAGCCGAATGACCCTCACGCGGTATGTATACAGGCCCTGACTCAGATGGTTTTTCGGGACCTTTGCCTTTGAGGTACACAGCACATACGTGGACACCCTCACCTTGTGCCGGTAGCTGACAACCGCCTCGTACGCGTGGAAGCGCCGTAAATCCTCTTCCGAAACGCTGTCGCTCTCAAACTCCAGGTGTCTCCATCTGCTGTCTTCCATCTCATAGTTAAAATCCGCCAGGAAATCGCTGATCTCCAGATAGACCGCCTCCGTGGGCGCGGCCCTTCTCATTTTTTCCCTCACCCCAAGCAGGGGGAGCAGCTCCTTCCCCAGAAACCAGGCGGCGTCTTTCAGCACCCGGTCCTCCACGGGATAGTTCTCTTTCGCCGACGTTTTCTCATGTGTCCGGCCCGTGCCGGGGACATTTTCCGGCTGTCGTCTGTCCGTGTTTCTTTTACTCACTTATCCTCCTTTTTTGGACGGACACGGAAGGACTGTCTTTACTGATTGTCCTTATTATATAAGTTTTTTTCTTTTCAGACAATAGTCCTGTGTTGTGCCTTTCGCGTTTTTTGTGGGTTCCCGCCTGATCCCAGGCTGATTGATTAGATATCGCGCTTTGCCAGATGGCGCGGGAGAAGAGATCTCCCGCAGAACCGGCTGTAATGGTATACCGCGGGGCACGAGGCACCCCCGCTCCGAAGGAGCGCGTCCATGGTATGCCCTTGGGTATGTTTTATGACGACAGGTGATTTCCGTGTCCTTTCTATCGTCTGATGAGGATAGTGTAGCATACGAAGGGAGAGGTGTAAAGGAGAAATTAGTCCATGTTTAGAACCTGTCTCACAAATTATTTCATTTACCTTGATAGTCTCTTGCTCAATAATGATTATATTTAATAATTAATTTTTACAGATATTATATTGCGGCAAATCCTATAATCAAATACATAAAAAATGTAATTACCGCAACTGTCAACGCATATGGAATCTGCGTCTTTACATGGTCAATATGATCTGCCCCAGCTCCCATTGAAGACATAATTGTTGTATCGCTGACAGGTGAACAATGATCACCAAAGACACCACCACCTGCTACAGCAGCAAAACACGATACAACAAGTAATGTAACTTCATTATTTGTGACATTATAAGCCATGGGTAAGGCTAAAGGCATAGCAATTGCGAATGTTCCCCAAGAAGACCCTGTAGCAAAAGAAAGAATTGCACAAATTAAGAATATCCCCGCTGGAAGAAAGGCAGGTAAAAGAAAATGTGATGTACAATTAATAATAAAATTTGCTGTTCCCATTTCGCTACTTAAAGCATTTAAAGGATATGCTACCGCAAGAACCAAAAGCGCCGGTATCGCTCCTTTTATGCCATCAACAAAAGTTTCATTTAATTCCTGAAGGCTCATTCCCTGAATAAGAAAAGAAACTGACATCAACAACACCACAATTGTTACCGCTTCCAAAACCTTAACACTGCCAATTACTACAAAAGCACCAATTGAGATAACAAGTAATAAAATTGTAGGAATTATAAAATTAAGGAATACCCTTTCTTTAAGAGAATTTTCTGTTTTTTCATTTGTTGATGACAGCGAAAACACTTCATCACGAACCATTTCCCGTTCTTCTATCGCACGTTTTTCTGCTTTTCTCATAGGTCCATAGTCTTTTATTATTCCAACAGAAAGCAATAAAACCATTGTGACACTTAAAATCGCATAAAAATTAAGCGGAATAGCTTTTAACATTAATTTAAACGCGTCTTCACGTACTGTAATGCAGCCTATTCCAACTGCCAAACTGGTTAAATAAGATGACCAGCCTGTAAAAGGATACAAAACAGATACTGGAGCTGATGTTGAATCCGCAATGTAAGCAAGTTTTTCTCTTGAAATTTTTTCCTTATCACACAATCTTCTCATTACAGATCCAACAAACAAAGGTGACATAGAATCGGCGAAACAGAAAAGCCCAAGTACCCAAGACATAAGCTGCGCACCTTGACGTTTTAATTTCTTTCTATTCATGATTCTTGTAAATCCATCAATCGAACCACTTTTTTCATAATAAGTAACTAAAACACCAAACAGTAAAATATTCAGTGCCGCCCAAATGAAATCCTCATTACCTAACGCGGACTGAAGTAAATTTGTAAATCCCCATACTCCCTTTCCAGCTAAAAAACAGCCAACAATACATGCAACTGTCAGTGAAGCAACTGTATTCTTCGTCCATAGAGCAAGAACAATAGCAAGAATTATTGGTACTAAAGAAATCCATCCCATTGTCTCTAGTACATTACTGCATTAATAATCGAGTAATATTATACCACTAAAGGTACACCC
>CAJUSJ010000097.1 GCA_910588865.1 uncultured Lachnospiraceae bacterium | reverse complement strand
TTTTCAGGGTCTTGCATACTGTTTGATCTTCGGTTTTCAAGGTTCTGTGTTGTCGGCTTTCTCAGCGGCAACTCGTTCATTCTATCACATTGCTTTTGATTTGTCAACAACTTTTTTTATTTTCTTTTTGGCCTTTTGGAAAAGAGCGGAGAAAGAGGGATTTGAACCCTCGCGCCGGTTGCCCGACCTACACCCTTAGCAGGGGCGCCTCTTCGGCCTCTTGAGTATTTCTCCGTATTGTTTTTCCTTGACCTGTCCGAAAAACCTTTGTTTTCAGACGCATTTGCAATTATACAAGACTTTACTATTCTTGTCAACCCATTTTTTACAGAAATTTTTAAATATTTTTTTTGATTTCTTCCTCGATCCTCTCACGCACAAGTTCTGCTATCTCAGTGGTTTTTAACCCCATATATTGTTCCGGGTAGATTGCTTTTAAAAAATGGACCTGGACTGTCTCCTTCTGGATGGATGGCAGATCAAAGGGGCGGAAGCTGTTGATCAGGGCTACGGGGATAATGGGGCAGCCTGCTTTTACGGCGCTTTTGAAGGTCCCTGCCTTGAAGGACAGGATCTCATTGCCCTTGCGGCTCCTGGTTCCTTCGGGGAAAATGACGAAATTTCTGCCTTTTTTTACCTGAGCTGTCATTTCTTTGATGACTTCCATGGAGGAACGGATATCCGCCCGGTCCATGGGAATCCCTTCCAGAAGGCGGATGACCTGCTTGACCAGTATCCACTCCGCTGCCTCTTTCTTGATCACAACTCCCAAAGGCTTTGGACAGCTTTCTATGATAGCAAGCATGTCAAAAAGTCCCTGATGGTTTGGAAACAAGATGAATCCGTTGGTCTTTGGTAGATTTTCTCCTCCGCGTATGACTACTTTCACTCTTCCCCTTCTGTTGATCCTTCTGAGAATCTTTCTCAGATAATGATACCTTTCTTCCTCGCTGTACTGATCCGGGTTTTTACCCATCTTATCGATTTTATAAAACCACCACGGCACATGGAGGATATTGGTTATAACCATTAAAAGGATTCTTCTCATTTTCCTTCCCTCTTCTCATACAGATTATTTGGCTCCATAACGGTATAGGCCCATGACTGATCAGCGGGGTGATCAGTTATGGAGTGAAGCGTAACAATTATTTCCCTGGGAATCGATAACCGTCACCACTGGAAAATCTTTTACCTCCAGACGGCGTATGGCCTCTGTCCCCAGATCCTCATAAGCTATGACTTCGCTGGAAAGGATACATTTTGACAAAAGGGCTCCGGCTCCTCCCACGGCGGCAAAGTACACGGAACCGTTTCTCACAATGGCGTCGATCACTTCCTGGCTCCTTTTTCCTTTTCCGATCATCCCGCCAAGTCCTAAATCCAGTAGCGCGGGGGTGTACCGATCCATGCGGCTCGCGGTTGTGGGTCCGGCGGAGCCTATGGGACGGCCCTCTCTCGCGGGGGATGGACCCATATAGTAGATTATATTTCCTTTTACCGGAAATGGAAGCTCTTCTCCCCTGTCAAGAGCTTCCTGCATTCTCTTGTGCGCCGCATCCCTGGCAGTATAGATGGTGCCGGTTATATATATGTAATCGCCGGCTCTCAGTTCTTTGGCTTCTTTTGGCCCAATGGGCGCTTTAATATGTCGTTCCATGGTCTCCTCCTATATTACCCTGTGGACATGTCGGTTTACGTGACAGCAGATGTTTATTGCCACCGGAAGGCCGGCTATATGGGTAGGGTACGTCTCAATGTTCACCCCTAAGGCTGTGACGCTTCCCCCCAGGCCTCCCGGGCCGATGCCAAGGGCATTGATCTTGTCAAGCATTTCTTTTTCAAGCTCTCTGACATAAGGGATGGGGGATTCTTCTCTCAGATCTCTTGTAAGGGCATGCTTTGCCATGAGAGCGCATTTTTCAAAGGTTCCGCCGATTCCCACCCCCACCACCACAGGCGGGCAGGCGTTTGGACCCGCGTCCTTTACTGCTGTTAATATGGCTTCTTTTACTCCTTCTATTCCGTCTGCGGGCTTAAGCATGAAAACGCGGCTCATATTTTCACTTCCAAAGCCTTTTGGAGCCACGGTAATCTGGATCCGGTCTCCCTCTGTAATGTCATAATGGATGATAGCCGGAGTGTTGTCTTTTGTGTTAATTCTCTCTATGGGGTCGGATACAACGGATTTTCTCAGGTAGCCCTGAATATAGCCTTCCCTCACTCCCCTGTTTACCGCTTCGGTGAGGGAGCCGCCTTCTATATGAACCTCCTGCCCCACCTCCATGAAGACAACTGCCATCCCTGTGTCCTGACAGATGGGGATCATGTCTTCTCTCGCGATGACCAGATTCTCCTCCAACTGGCTTAAAATCTTTTTTCCCAGAGCCGATTTTTCCTGCTTGACCCTGTTCTCAAAAACCTCTTTCATATCAGGAGATAAAACATGATTGGCCTCAATACACATCTCTTTTATGTTTTTTGTAATCTCCTCTGTTTTTACAATCCTCAAATCAAACACCCTCCTGTCTAAATCTTCATGAGCCTGACATGGAACCTTTATTGTAACACCGCTGAATTTATCATAAGGGATTTGACGTTTTAAATCAAGAATAAAACATTCATATTTTTGTTGACAAAATGGTTATGTTATTGTATATTTGTATTAATCACTTAATACACTAATACAGGGGAGGATTTTCATGACATGGCACTTTGATAATGACCGGCCTATCTATACCCAGCTTTTGGAACAGATCCTTTTTCTGATTGTCTCAGGTCAGTATCCTCCTGGGAGCAAGCTTCCGTCTGTGCGTGATCTGGCCTCAGAGGCTTCTGTTAACCCCAACACCATGCAGCGGGCCCTGACGGAGTTAGAGCGGAGCGGGCTGATCTACAGCCAGAGGACTTCCGGGCGCTTTGTCACAGAGGACAGGGCTATGATCCAAAAGATGAAGGATACGATCGGAAAGGATAAGATCCTTACGCTTTTTAAGGACATGGAGCAGCTGGGCTATGACCAGGATCAGACCATCAGCCTGATACACAAGATCATTGATAGTGAAAAAGCAGGAGGTAACGTATGAATCCCATATTGACGTATTCCAATGTAACAAAGCAATTTGGCTCCCTGTGGGCTCTAAAGGATGTGAGCCTGACCATTGAACCGGGGCACATCGTAGGGCTTTTAGGTCCCAATGGAAGCGGAAAGACCACTCTTTTAAAGATCGCCTGCGGCCTTCTTTGTCCCTCCTCGGGAACTGTCGACGTATGCGGCGGACCTGTGGGGCCTCAGTCCAAGCTGCGGATCTCATATCTTCCGGACAAGAATTATTTAAGTGAATGGATGAGGGTCTCCCAGATTATTGACCTTTTCCATGATTTTTACTCTAATTTTGACCGGAATAAGGCCTATGAGATGTTGGGAAGGCTGGATATCTCACCAAATCGGAAGTTGAAGACCCTGTCCAAGGGCACCCGGGAGAAGGTTCAGCTGATCCTGGTCATGAGCCGGAACGCGGACCTTTATCTTCTGGATGAACCCATCGGCGGCGTAGACCCAGCGGCCAGGGACTATATTCTGCGGACCATATTGACCAATTATAATGAGCAGGGATCTATCCTTATATCCACCCATCTCATATCTGATGTGGAAAAGGTTCTTGATCAGATTATATTTTTAAAAAACGGGTCAGTGGCCCTCCAGTCATCTGTGGATGATGTGAGAGCCCAATACCAGAAATCAGTAGATGAACTGTTCCGGGAGGTATTCCAATGTTAGGAAAAGTATTGAAAAAAGATTTTAATTCCACATGGCGTTTCTTCCTTCCGCTGATGGGAGGCTATATCGTCGCCGCTGGGGTAGGAAAGGTTTTATTTGAGATTCTCTTAAGTGTTATGGATTCATCGGGACACACCAGCAAGGTGTCAGAGGCCATGGCTGTCTTCTCATTTTTTTACCTGATGATATGCGTGGTCTACTTAGTGGCCTGTTATCTGATGACTTCTGTGTTTGTGATTTATGATTTTTATAAGACCATGGTCAGCGACCACGGGTACCTGACCCACACCCTCCCTGTAAAGACCAGCACCCTGATCTGGTCTAAGGTCCTGATCGCGGTTTTGTGGCAGGTGGTGGTGAATGTGATCATCAGCCTTTCCGTTCTTCTGATCTTCACAGGACATTTTTCCCAGCTTCACGTAAGGGAATTGCTGAGGCTGATCGCGGTTTCCTGGGAGGATACCACAACTGTCCACAGCATCTATACCATTATCAACATGATCGTGGAGGGTTTCCACAGACCTCTTCTGTTTTTCGCCTGCATTGCCCTTGGACAGCAGTGGAAGGAACATCGGATCATCGGGGCCATCCTGGCCTACATTGGAATTTCTGTGGCCTCTCAGATCCTCAACACCATTGTTATCGTCATCGTCGGATTCCGGCTGTATGATTATCCTTTAAGCGGGTATATGCTGTATTCCATGATCTTCAATATGGGGACCAGCGTGGCTTTCTTTTTTATCACAAACCATATGCTTTCTAAGAATTTGAATCTGGAATAAGACACAATCGAGTAGGGGAGGCTCTTCCCCTACTCGCCGGGACAGGGCGGGGCCGCGCGAACAGCCACATTTCCTTTCCGCCTCGTGTACATAAAAAACCGCCTGGTCAGGTTCCTTGCCTGACCAGGCGGTTTTTGCGGGTGTCAATCCTGTGCTTCGGCCCCGGATTCTTCCAACGCTTCTTTTAAATCCTCTTCCAGCTCCCCTTCATCGGCGTCATCCTTATTCCCGTCATCTCTGACCTTGGCGATGCTGGCGATATAGGTGCTGGAGTCGGGGGCAATGTTCATCAGCTTTACTCCGGAAGTGTTCCGTCCGATCATGGAGATATCCTTTACGCTGATCCTTATGATGATGCCCTCATTGGTTATCATCATCACATCATGGTCCTCCTGGACGATCTTGGCTCCAACTAAGTCTCCGGTCTTCTCCGTGATCTTGTAGCAGCGTATCCCTTTTCCGCTTCTTCTCTGGACCGGGAATTCGCTGATATCCGTCCTCTTGCCGATGCCGTTGGCGGAAACCACCAAAAGGCTTTCTCCCTGGGAATCCATCTGGGCTCCTACCACCTCGTCATCTTCATCCAGCTTCATCCCGATTACTCCCATGGAGACCCGTCCTGTAACCCGGACATCGGATTCATGGAAACGGATACACTGGCCTTTTTTGGTTATCATAAAGATATCCTTTGTATCATCAGTGGCCTTGACCTCAATGAGCTCATCGCCCTCCTTGAGCACAATGGCCTGAAGACCGTTTTTCCTCACATTGGCATACTCTCCCATGGGGGTCTTTTTGGCCATGCCGTACTTTGTGGCCATGAACAGGAAGTGGTCGTCATTAAATTCTTTCATGGACACTATGGCGGTAATCTTCTCACCAGGCATCATCTGAAGAAGGTTCACAATAGCCGTGCCCCTGGCTGTCCTTCCCGCCTCTGGGATGGCGTAGGCTTTCAGGCGGTACACCCGTCCCGTGTTGGTGAAGAACATGATATCATTGTGATTCTTTGTCATGATCAGGTCTTCGATGTAGTCCTCGTCAATGGTCTGCATGCCCTTGATCCCTTTGCCGCCCCGGTTCTGGCTCTTAAAGTTGTCCGGGGACATCCTCTTAATGTATCCTAAGCGGGTCATGGCCACCACTGTGTCGTCGTTGGGGATCAGATCCTCCATGGACATATCAAACTCATCAAACCCGATGGATGTCTTTCTGTCATCTCCGTATTTGTCGGAGATCATCTGGATCTCACCACGGATTACACCCAAAAGCTTTTTCTCATCCGCCAAAATCGCTTTCAACTCCGCTATCTTTGCCTGCAGTTCCCTGTATTCCGCCTCCAGCTTGTCTCTCTCCAGACCGGTGAGAGCTCTCAGACGCATGTCCACAATGGCCTGAGACTGGGGATCGCTTAATCCAAACCGCTCCATCAACTGCTGCTTGGCGATCTGGACGGTCTGGGACCCCCGGATGATACGGATAACCTCGTCGATATTGTCCAGGGCGATCAGCAGGCCTTCCAATATGTGGGCCCGCTCCTCTGCCTTGTTTAAATCATATTTTGTCCGCCGGGTCACCACATCCTTCTGGTGCTCCAGATAGTACTTCAGCATCTGAAGAAGGCTTAAGACTTTTGGCTCATTGTTTACCAGCGACAGCATGATCACGCCGAAGGTGTCCTGAAGCTGGGTATGCTTGTAAAGCTGGTTTAAGATCACATTGGCATTGGCGTCCCGCCGCACCTCAATGACGATCCTCATGCCTTCCCTGTCAGACTCATCCCGCAGGTCCGTGATCCCGTCTACTCTTTTCTCTTTTACCAGTTCAGCGATCTTCTCGATCAGCCGGGCTTTGTTTACCAGATATGGTATCTCCGTAACGATGATCCGGCTCTTTCCGTTAGGCAGGGTCTCGATATCAGATACCGCCCGCACCCGGATCTTGCCCCGCCCGGTCCGGTATGCCTCCTCAATCCCCCTTTTTCCCAGGATGGTTGCCCCTGTGGGAAAATCCGGGCCTTTTACGATCTCCATGATCTCCTCTATGGAAGTCTCTCTCTCCTCGTTCACCTGGTTGTCGATGAGTTTTACCACAGCCGCGATAATCTCCCGCAGATTGTGGGGCGGGATGTTGGTGGCCATTCCCACCGCAATTCCGGAAGTGCCGTTGACCAGAAGATTGGGGTACCTGGCCGGAAGGACCGTGGGCTCCTTTTCCGTCTCGTCAAAGTTTGGGACAAAATCCACGGTGTCTTTTCCGATATCCGATAAAAGCTCCATGGAGATTTTGCTCAGCCTTGCCTCTGTATAACGCATGGCTGCCGCTCCATCCCCGTCCACGGAACCGAAGTTGCCGTGTCCATCCACCAGAGGGTATCTGGTGGACCATTCCTGGGCCATATTTACCAAAGCGCCGTATATGGAGCTGTCCCCGTGGGGATGGTACTTACCCATGGTATCGCCGACGATACGGGCGCACTTTCTGTGGGGCTTGTCAGGGCCGTTGTTCAGCTCGATCATGGAGTACAAAACTCTTCTCTGAACCGGTTTCAGTCCGTCTCTCACATCAGGAAGGGCCCGGGAAGCGATGACGCTCATGGCGTAATCAATGTAAGATTTCTCCATAGTCTTTTTCAGATCTATGTCATGAATTTTATCAAATACATTTGGTTCCATTGGTTTCCTCCGAATTTTAGATGTCTAAGTTCTGTACGTATTTCGCGTTAGCTTCGATAAATTCCCGTCTCGGCTCCACCTGATCGCCCATAAGGGTGGTAAATGTCAGATCCAGCTCCGAGGCCACGTCATCATCCATGTTCACCCGAAGCAAAATCCTCCGCTCCGGGTCCATGGTGGTCTCCCAGAGCTGTTCGGCATCCATCTCTCCAAGTCCTTTGTACCGCTGGATCTTGTTGTTGTTGTCCCTGCCGATCTCCTTAATAATGGAATTCAGCTCCGGGTCGCTGTAGGCGTACCACACCTTTTTGTTCTTCTCAACCTTATAGAGAGGCGGCTGGGCCAGATACACATGTCCCTGTTTGATCAGCTCCGGCATGAACCGGTAGAGGAATGTCAAAAGCAGGGTGCTGATGTGGGCGCCATCCACATCGGCATCGGTCATGATAATGATCTTGTTGTACCGCAGCTTGCTGATGTCGAAATCATCGTGTATTCCTGTTCCGAAAGCAGTGATCATGGCCTTGATCTCCGCGTTGCCGTAGATTTTGTCCAGCCTGGCCTTCTCCACATTGAGGATCTTTCCTCTCAGCGGCAGGATGGCCTGGGTATCTCTGGAGCGGGCTGTCTTCGCAGACCCGCCGGCAGAGTCTCCCTCAACGATGTAGATCTCGCATTTTTCCGGATCCTTGTTGGAACAGTCAGCCAGCTTACCAGGAAGGGCCATTCCCTCCAGGGCGGTTTTTCGCCTGGTCAAATCCCTGGCTTTTCTGGCGGCGGCCCTGGCTCTCTGGGCCAGGATGGATTTTTCACACATGGCCTTGGCGACACTGGGATTCTGCTCTAAAAAGTAGGTGAGCTGTTCGCTGACAATGGAGTCCACTGCCAGCCTGGCCTCGCTGTTGCCCAGTTTCTGCTTTGTCTGGCCCTCGAACTGGGGTTCTTCAATTTTTACACTTATGATGGCAGTCAGGCCCTCCCGGATGTCCTCTCCGCTCAAAGAAGGCTCGCTCTCCTTTAACAACTTGTTCTTCTTCGCGTAGTCGTTAAAGGTCTTGGTCAGTGCGTTTCTGAAACCAGTCAGGTGCGTTCCTCCTTCTGGGGTGTTGATGTTATTGACAAAAGTATAAATATTTTCCGTGTAGGAATCATTGTGCTGCATGGACACTTCCACATACACTTTATCCCGGATGCCCTCACAGTAAATCACCTGGTTATAGAGAGGAGCTTTTCCCTTATTTAAGTAAGTGGCAAACTCTTTGATGCCTCCCTCGTAGTGGAATGTCTTTTCCCTCTTCTCCTCCCTGTCATCTCTCAGGATGATCTTCAAGGCCTTTGTCAGGAAAGCTGTCTCCTGAAGGCGGACCCGCAGGGTATCATAGTCAAAAACCGTCTCCTCAAAAACTTCTTTGTCAGGAAGGAACCTCACTTGTGTTCCGTGTCTTTCCATACTACAAGAGCCCACCACCTTAAGAGGGCTGGCCACCTTCCCTCTCTCGTATCGCTGATGGTAGATTTGTCCATCCTTGTAAATGTCAACCTCCAGCCACTCTGACAGGGCATTGACCACAGACGCTCCTACGCCGTGAAGTCCTCCGGACACCTTGTATCCCCCGCCGCCGAACTTTCCTCCGGCATGTAACACCGTAAACACCACTTCCACTGCCGGAAGCCCCGCTTTTTTCTGTATATCTACCGGGATTCCCCGGCCATTGTCAATAACCGTTATAGAATTATCCTCATTGATCTGTACATCGATCTCTGTACAGAACCCGGCCAGCGCCTCATCTACCGAGTTGTCCACAATCTCATATACAAGATGATGAAGTCCCCTGGCGGAGGTACTGCCTATATACATACCAGGTCTTTTCCTTACAGCTTCAAGTCCTTCCAAAATCTGAATCTGATCTGCTCCGTACTCCGTGCCCATTCACTTCCTCCTTCTTTCTTTTTCAGAACTTATGCTATATAAGAGATGATATACTCATTTCTGTCTGCCGCTTCTTTAAAAAAATTCTTTAATTCTAAAAAATAAAACCATACATACTCAAAAAAGTCTTCTTCATCTTTATTATCCATCACGGGATAGACCTGGTTCTCTATCATATCCTTCACATGGAATTTTTCCCGGAAAGAAGCCTCATCCCAGTGATCTAACGCCTCTGCCAGGTTCTTCACAAGGTCCCTCTCCAGAAGCCTGGCAGGGCCGTACCCCATATCCATATCTTCAAGGGGCTGTCCTCCCATAACCACATGGCTTAACAGCTCATCATCGGGAGCATCCCACACCTGTCCTGTGAGGACAAAGTGGATGGCATGCCAGGACTTATCTACATCCAGAAGATTATTTTCAAAGTCCTCATGATAAAAAACATCTTCGTTTTCTCCGCTTTTTATCTGATTTACCAAATCTTCGTTAGCCCTGAAATAGTATCCAATCATTCCCATATAGTTCAATTCCTCCTTAAGCCCATATATGCTCAAAAACGGACAATTCCGCTAATTCTCTTCTGTCACCCTTCCCTCTTTCACCTTGTAGACCTGGTCTATGGGGAAACGGTTATTTACAAAATCCTCCAGCCCCGTACAGGTAATCATGGTCTGGATGTGGCGGATCCCCGCCAAAAGCTGTTGCTGCCTTCCCCCGTCAAGCTCCGACAGCACATCATCCAACAGAAGGATGGGATAATCCTTTACGATCTGTCTCACAAGCTCAATTTCCGACAGTTTGAGGGAAAGGGCCGCTGTCCTCTGCTGCCCCTGTGAACCATATTTTCTGATATCCACGGTGTCGATGAGAAAACGGATGTCATCCCTGTGAGGACCTGTGCTGGTGGTCTTCAGCTTCCGATCCAGCTCCCGGGTGGCCCCAAGCTTCTGTTCAAACTGGTCTTCCTCCACATTTGGCTCATATTCCAGCAAAAGCTCCTCCCTTCCCCCGGACAACTGGCTGTGGGTGTCCCTGACCATATGGTTCAGCTGCTCCACAAATTTCTTGCGGCACTTAATCAGCTCCCTGCCATAATGGATCAGCTGTACATCCCACACATCCAATGTTTCCTGATACTCGGGACGGAACGTAAGCTCTTTTAAAAGCTTATTTCTCTGTAGGAGAACCTTGTTGTACTGGATAAGGCTGTGGACATAAAGTTTATCTAGTTGACATAACTCCAAATCCAGGAATCGCCTTCTCTCTGAGGGGCTTCTTTTTATGATATCTAAGTCCTCAGGAGAAAAAAAGACAATATTGACGATTCCAAACAGCTCGCTGGCTTTCTTGATGGGAATGCCGTTGATAGCGATCCCCTTTGCCCTGTTCCTCTTTAAATGCATATCAATGCGGTACGGCACGCCGGATTTTCTCACCTTCAGCTTGATGTGGGATTCATCCTCCTTAAAATGGATCATCTCCCGGTCCTTGCTTCCCCTGTGAGATTTTGTGGTGCCGCACACATAGACGGCCTCAAGGATGTTGGTCTTTCCCTGGGCATTGTCACCGTATAAAATATTGGTACCGGGACTGAAATCCATATGTAATTCCCGGTAATTCCTGTAATTTTTTAATTCTATGGATTCTATGATCATGTTTTAAGCTTCTATCCTTATGGTCTGCCCCTCAAATGTCACTACATCCCCGGCGTGAAGTTTCTTGCCTCTCTGGCACTGAACCTCACCGTTAACTTTCACCAGACCATCCAAGACCGCGTACTTCGCGTCCACGCCAGACTCCACAAGGCCTGCCGCCTTGAGAGCCTGGCTCAATTTAATATATTCGTCCTTCAGTTTAATAACTTCCATGGGGCTCCTTTTTCATGTCTTTCCGCGTCAAATACTGGCAGCGTTAAAATTGACCGGAAGGATGAGATAGATATAATTTTCTCCCTGGTCTTTGATAAAACATGGGGATTTGGGGTTCATCATGTAGATGTCAACTTCCTCGTCGTCAATGATGCGCAGGGCATCCATGAGGAATTTGGGGTTAAATCCAATCATGATATCTTTTCCCATCTTGCGGATGCTTGCCTCCGAATTCATGGTTCCGAAGCTGGAATTCATCTTCATCTGCATCACATTGTCCAGGACGTTGAGGATAATGGGCTTCTTGTCATTCTCTCTTATAAGGATGGCTGCCCGGTCAATGTTGTCGAGGAATTCTCTCCGGTTAATCGTCACCTTTGTCTCATAGTCGCTGGAGAGCATCTGTTCAATGCGGAAATATTCTCCCTCAATCAGCCGGGAAACCACTACTGTGCTGTCAAACTCAAACAGGATGTGGTTCTGGCTGAAAAAGATAAGGACTTCGCTGTCATTATCCCCGTTTAAGATCTTGCTGATCTCACTGAGAGTCTTGCCAGGAACAATGACTTTTATATCATCATACTGATCTTTCAGGGCAATCTTGCGGATGGCCATCCTGTGACCATCCAGAGAGACCACCTTCAGCTCATATCCGGATACCTGGAACAGCTCGCCGGTCATCATCTTGTTGCTGTCATTGACAGAGATGGAAAATAGGGTCTGGCGGATGACTTCTTTTAAGGTGAACTGGGACAGGCTGATGTAATTATCCTTCTCTATATAGGGAAGATAAGCGAATTCCTCGCCGTCTTTCCCCTGGATATGGAACACAGAGGACTCACAGGTAATGGTGGTGGCATATTTGTCATCCGATATAATAGTTATTGGAGATTCCCCTCCTGAAAGTTTTCGGATGATCTCAGAGAAGAGCTTGGCATCCAGAGCGATCTTTCCTCTCTCCAGGATGTCTCCCTCTACGGTGGTCTCAATGCCCAGCTCCATGTCATTAGCCGTAAGCTTGATCACATCCGAGGAGGCGTCCATGAGGATACACTCCAGGATGGGCATGGTGGTCTTTGATGAGACGGCTTTCAGCACAATGTTAATGCCGTTGAGCAGATTATCTTTTTTAAATGTCAGCTTCATAAATGTTGATAACTCCTTTGCCGGTTCTTGGTGTTATATAGAAAGAAATAAATAAATCTTTTTCGTAGCAATCGTCGTAGGGGGTGTGAATTTGTTTAAAACCTGAGAATTCCTGTAAGATAAGGGAATTCTTGTGTTAAGAACCATGTGGAAAAGCCTCAGAAACATTCTAAGGTTAAGAATGTTTATCCACAGTGTGGAAATCAGAAAAAAATCCTGGATGTTTATCCACAGAAGGTCAACAGGCTGTCCACATCCTATTGTGGGTTAATTTTCTTTTTTAAGATCTCGATGGTGTTGGCAGTACTCTCGTTGGTCTTTAGGTCAGCGGCGATCTTGTCCCTGCCGTGTATGATGGTGGTGTGATCCCTTCCGCCCAGGAGGCGGCCTATTTCCTGGAGAGGCGTCCCGATGATCTCATGACACAGGTACATGCAGATCTGTCTGGGATAGGCGATGTTTTTGCTCCGCTTCTGGGAGGCGATGTCTAAAGGCGTAAGGCCGAAATGATCGGCAACAACCTGGATGATCAGATCCGCCGTCACTTTCCTCTGAGCGTTGGGGGATATGATATCTTTAAGGGCCTCCTCTGCCAGGGCAAAATCAATATCCTTGTTGTGGTCTAATTTTGACAGGGCTACGATCTTTGTCAGAGCGCCTTCCAGCTCCCGGATGTTGGATTTGATGTTTGTGGCAATGTATTTGATTACTTCATTATCTATATTGTAGCCTTCCAGCTCCTCTTTTTTTCGGAGGATAGCCATGCGGGTCTCATAGTCCGGGGACTGGATGTCCACAGTGAGGCCCCACTCAAATCTGGAGCGGAGACGCTCCTCTAAGGTCTCAATGTCCTTAGGCGGTTTATCGGAAGATATGATAATCTGTTTCTTGGACTCATACAATGTGTTGAAGGTGTGGAAAAATTCCTCCTGGGTACTTTCCTTGCCTATGATGAATTGGATATCATCAATGAGCAGGACATCGTTGTTGCGGTATTTTTCCCGGAATTCCGTGGTGGAAATGTTGTTCTTGTTCCGGATGGCGTCGATCAGCTCGTTGGTAAACTTCTCTGATGTGACATAGAGGATCTTGGCATCCTTTCTGTTTTTTAATATGAAGTGGGCAATAGAGTGCATAAGGTGGGTCTTTCCAAGGCCCACGCCGCCATAGATGAACAATGGGTTGTACACCTCCCCGGGGGATTCGGCCACAGCAAGAGCTGCCGCGTGAGCCAGGTTGTTGTTGGCTCCCACGACAAAGGTGTCAAAGGTGTATCTGGGATTCAAGTTGGCGGTCTGGATGGCAGTTTGGCTCACATCCAGGGCATTGGTCTGGATCAGCTGCTTTTCAGATTTCGCGTTGTCCCTGTCTTTTATGGTATCCTCTGTGATAAAATCCACAGTGCACTCGAATCCGGTCATTTCCTCAATGGTCACCTGAAGGATGAGTCCGTATTTTCTCCGGATGTAAGTGATCATATTGGCATCCGGCGCCAGGATGGTGACGACAGAGCCCTCAACAGAGTAGACTTTCAATGGAAGAAGCCAGGTTCTGTAAGAAACATCAAGCAGTTCGTGCTCTTCTTTCAGGTGAAGGAGGATATCATCCCACTGTTGTATTAATTGTTCTAACATAATTTGTCTCCTATGGTATATTCAAAGCGCGCATTTGCCCAATCTAGTCCTATTTTACAATAGGAAAAGGTTTTTTTCAATGAAAATAGAAAAATAAATGTGGATAACTTGCTCCGGATGTGTGTAACATGTGTGAAAATCCTGTGGATGGACAAGGTTTTCCACATTTTGGGGATAAGAGGTGGAAATGTTATAAACAGCGGGGATGTGCCTGTAAAAACAGGAAAAAGTGGGGATTACTGTGTAAAAATCCAGTATAATCCAGAACTTATCCACAAGTTATCAACAATTTGTGGATAACTTGTGGACTACGACCTGGAAAATGGGGAAAAATCAGATTGACGGCATGGTTTTTCTTATATATAATCCACTTGTAACCAAAATAAGCATTGTATCTTCTTTAAGAAGAACAGTAGCAGGAGGTAAGAAAATGAAAAAACACAAAAAAGACACCCGTTATCTGACCAGTGTCGCACTGATGGCAGCCGTTGTCATCCTTTTGGCCAACACGCCCATTGGGATGATCCAGCTTCTTATTATTAAGGCGACAACTGTCCACATCCCCGTAATCCTGGGAGCCATTATCTTAGGGCCAGGGGCGGGGGCCATCCTGGGAGGGGTGTTTGGAGTATGTTCCCTCATAAGCAACACCATGGCCCCGACCTTGCTGTCCTTCGCCTTCTCTCCATTTATGAGCATGACAGGGCTGTCCGGAGCCGTAAAGGCGCTGTGGATCTCCGTGGGATGCAGGGTTATGATCGGTGTGGCCGCCGGATGGCTGTGGATACTCTTAAAAAAATGGAAGGTCAATTCTCTGATCGCCCTTCCCGTCACGGGATTCGCGGGGTCCATGGTGAATACGGTATTTGTCATGGGGTCCATCTATCTCCTTCTGGCCAGGGAGTATGCCCAGGCAAGGAGCGTGGCAGTGGATGCGGTCTGGGGGCTTATCATGGCCACTGTCACAGGTTCAGGAATCCCGGAGGCCATCGCCGCGGCCATTATGGTGGCCGTGATCGGAAAGGTACTGCTTCAGGCCGTGCCCTATTTTGCGAAAAGTGCTTGACTTTAGGGGATTCCTTCTTTATAATTGAGAAGAT
>CAJUSJ010000096.1 GCA_910588865.1 uncultured Lachnospiraceae bacterium | reverse complement strand
CCCGCCACATACTTTCATGGATGGTGGCGCATCCGCTGCCGGGCGCATGAAGGTTTACTTTGAAAGTCCCATCGCCGTCAGGCGATCTGAATTCAGGTATGCCAAGTGTGCCCGCCAGACTTTCATGGGTGGTGGCGCGTCCGCTGCCGGGCGCATGCAGGTTTACTTTGAAAGTCCGCGGCCGGGCGCGTGAAGGTTTATTTGCAATAACCAAATGGGGCAGGCAATCCCCGGTCATGGCAGTCAGGTGGACTGGCGCACGATGATATCCGTGGACAGGATCACCCGCCTGGTGATGATGGGGATATGGTTCAGCTGGTCCATCAGCAGGTTGCAGCTCTGCCACCCTAATTGGTACATGGGCTGGCTTACGGTGGAGATGGTGGGCACGGTCATGGAACTTAAGTTTACATTATCAAATCCCATGACGGCAATATCCTGGGGCACGGTTAAGCCCACATGTTCCGCGGCCTTGATGGCGGCGCTGGCGAATACATCGGAAACGCAGAATATGGCATCCGGCTTTTGGCTCTCAGACAGGAGAGTCGTCATGGAAGAAAAGGCCAGGCTGTAATCCACATCATCTACATGGAGGATCAATTCCGGAAACACAGGCAGCCCTGCCTCCTTTAAAGCATCTGTAAATCCCTTTTCCCGAAATCTCGCGTAACTGAAATCAAACGGAGCGTTCAGCATGGCGATCCTTTTCTTTCCAATTGAGATCAGGTAATTTACGGCGTGTTTGCTGGCGGAATAGTCATCAATCGCCACATAGGGCACCTGCTCATGCTCCGTGTACTGGGAGCACATGACCAGTGGGTGCTTGTTTAAAAGAGCTTCTATGGTATCCATCCCGGGAACAGGGTGGGTCAGTATAATTCCATGAAAAATAGAGTTATCTAATAAAAAATCGTAGGACTGTCTGTCCTGAAACATTTCCAGCTGCTGTAAAAACAGATGATAATTTCTTTTCTTCGCGGCATCCTGCATGCCCTGGATAACGGGACCATAAAAAGGATTGACCAGAGTGGGGAAGGTGGCCAGGATCATGGGTGTGTGGCGCTGTCCCGGCTGGTAATCCAGCTGCCTCATTGCCCAAAAAAACCTCTCCCTGGTGTCTTGTTTTACAGTGAGAGGCTGGTTGAGGACCCTGGAAGCGGTGGCGGTGGACACATTTGCCAGCGCGGCTATCTGTTGTATGGTTACTTTCTTTGAAACGGCCATAGGACCTCCTTGGATATGTAAATTTTACAATGCAATAGTAACAAAAGAATGAAAAAAAATACAATAAAAATTTACAAAAAATGTTGAGAAATTTACAACTTTTTATTTTTGAAAGTAAAAATAGATAAGTAAACCAGTGAATATATGTAATATTATAGTAAAAAGTGAAATATTAATATTGATAATCCCTCGATTCTCATGTAAGATTAAAAATGTAAATTATACATAAATAAATTGAATATATATGTAAAATTTTCATTAAAATTTGAAAAAGGACTGGGGGGCTGAAAAAAGAATGAAGTGGGGATTCATAGGAACCGGACGGATCGCGGAGAGGATCATGGAGGCTTTTGAGCTTCTGCCGGATTCCCAGGTGGTGGCCGCCTACAGCAGAAATCATCTGGCCATGAAGGCGTTCTGTGACAGATGGGACATCGCTGGCGGGTATGACACCATAGAGGAGCTGTGCCATGACCCGGAGGTGGAGATTGTCTACCTTGCCACGCCTCACATCGTCCACCTGGAGCATTTTGAGAAAGCGGTGAACGGGGGAAAACCGGTTCTCTGCGAAAAGCCTATGGGCATGTCGGCGGAGGAAACCAGAAGGATGGCAGACCTGGCTCGTGAGAAGGGGATTTTTCTGATGGAAGGCCTGTGGACCCGGTTTTTTCCCATTTATCAGTGGCTGGAAGAGCTCATAGACTCTGGAAGTCTTGGAAGGCTCTACAATGTGATGGCGGATTTTTCCTATCACAGTCCCTACGACCCCGGCCAGCGCTTTTTTAGAAAGGATTTAGGCGGAGGGGCCATGAGGGGGGCTGGAATCTATCCCCTGTCCCTGGCAGTATCCGCCTTCGGTGCCATGCCCTGTGAGGTACAGGCCATGGCGGATATGAAAAATGACGTGGACTTGAGAGGGGCGGCTCTCCTTCGGTTTCCCGGCGGGGGCATGGCCCAGATTGTCACTGGTTTTCAGGGGGAATCGGCCCAGGGAGCCAATCTTGCTTTTGAGAAAGGTTCGGTCTGGATCCCGGATTTCTGGCATCCGGCGAAGGCGGTTCTGAAAACAGGGGGACAGGAACAGGTGATCTCAAGGCCCTTTGATTTTCCGGGATTTCAGTTTGAGATCATGGAGGTGGAGCACTGTGTGAGAGAGGGGCAAAAAGAGAGCCGGAAAATGACCCTTGACGAGAGCGTGGGGCTGGCGGAGATATTAGATGAGATCTACAGGCGGTTTTACATAGATTTTGGAGGGAAAGGAGCGGAAAAAGAAAAATGAAAACATTAAACGCGGGGATTGTAGGCACAGGATTTATCGGGGGGAGGCATATGGACGCCATCCAGCGGATCCCCGGCGCGCGAATCGGTGCCGTGGTGGACGCAGACGGGGCAAAGGCGGCAGAGATCGCCAGGGAGCTGGGGTCGAATTTTTATACAGATGTGGATGATATGCTGAAAAAAGAAGACCTGGATGTGGTCCACAACTGCACCCCCACCAACATGCATTACCCCATCAATGAGAAGGTGATCTGGGCGGGAATCCATCTGTACTGTGAGAAGCCTCTGGCCCTCAGCGGACAGGAGGGGGAAAGGCTTCTGGAGCTTCTCAAGGAACACCCGGTGGCTAATGGAGTGAATTTAAACTACCGCATGAACGCCCTGGTGCAGGATATGTGCCAGCGGGTGAAAAGGGGAGAGTACGGCAGGCCGTTTCTGGTGACGGGAAGCTATATCCAGGACTGGATGATGAAGGAGGATGATTACGACTGGAGGCTGGACCCAGGGGCGGGAGGAGCGTCCAGAGCGGTGGCGGACATTGGTTCCCATCTGTTTGACACCAGCCAGTTTGTCATGGGAAAAAGGATCACCGCTGTCAACGCTCATCTGACCACAGTGCACCCGGTGAGACAGCAGTATGAAAAGACCGGGGGAACCTTCTCAAAGGAAAAAGGCAGGCTTTTGCGGGAGGTGACGGTGGTAAACGAGGATGCCGCCAGCATTATGGTGAGATTTGAGGACGGAACCGACGGCCTTTTCCAGGTATCCCAGGTTTCGGCGGGACATAAAAACGACATGCGCCTGCGGTTTGATTTTGAAAATTGTTCCCAGGAGTGGAGGCAGGAGGAGGGAAACCTTCTATATATAGGAAGAAGGGATGAACCCAATCAGATCCTTCACAGGGAAGGGGCGGCACTGACGCCGGAGGCCGCGGTGTTTACCGGTCTGCCGTCAGGACACCCGGAGGGCTGGAACGACGGGCTTTACCAGGCCATCAGGGCATTTTACCAGTCCGTCCGGGATGGAAGCTACAGGGAAGGGGCGGTTCCCTATGCCACCATCCGGGAGGGGGCATGGATCATGAAGATCATTGAGGCTTGTCTTGCCAGCCACAGGCAGGGACAGTGGATTGATGTACAGACAGGAGAGAGCTTATGAGTAAATATATCATCAAACGAATTCTGGTGATGATTCCCGTGTTTTTCGGCATGACGGCCCTGGTGTTTTTCTTGTCCAACATGACGCCTGGTTCGCCGGTTGACGCCATGATCACTCCGGAGATGAGCGTAGAAGACGTGGAGGTTCTCAGACACCGCATGGGTTTGGATCAGCCGGTCTATGTCCAGTACGTAAAATGGCTGGGGCGCATGCTTGAGGGAAATCTGGGAAATTCCTACCGCACCTCAAACCCGGTGATCAAGGATATCGGTGAGAGGGTGGTCCCTACCCTGATTCTGACGCTGACCGTGCTGGCGGTGGGGGTAGTGGTGGGCGTGACTTTGGGAGTGCTGGCGGCATGCAGGCCCTATTCCATCTGGGATACCCTGGCCTCGGGTCTGTCCTTTGTGGGCTCCGGTATGCCGGGATTCTTCATTGCCCTGCTTCTGGTGTACTGCTTTTCCGTAAAGCTGGGCTGGCTTCCCACAGGCGGCATGTACAGCAACGCGGGAACCAGGGCTTTCGGGGACCTGGCCAGACACATGGTGCTTCCCACCATTTCCATGGCAATGGCCTCCGCGGGCAATTATATCAGACAGACAAGAAGCGCCATGCTGGAAGTCATGGGTGAGGAGTATGTGAAAATGGCCCGGGCCAAAGGCATGAGAGAGCCAGTGGTTCTGTACGTGCACGCTCTCAGAAACGCGCTTTTGCCCATTGTCACCTCCATCGGCATGTCGGTGCCGGGCCTGGTAGGCGGTGCGGTGATCATGGGCATCACCATGTACATAACCATCGCGGTGCTGTTCACGAACCTGGTGATGGATCTGCTTTACGCGGTTCTGGATCCCCGTATCAGAAATTAAGGGAGGTGATTAGCCATGAAAAAGAATGTTTTTTTAAGGGATGCGGTGGGGCGGTTTGTAAGGCACAGGGTGGCCATGGTTTCCCTGATCATCCTGGTGCTTGAGATCCTTTCCATTCTTCTGCTGCCTCTGATTCTGGACCTGGACCCCTTTACCTCCTATCCGGGGCAGTTCAACCAGGCTCCGGGCAACGGGTTTCTCTTTGGCACAGACGCGGTGGGCAGGGATATTTTTTCCAGGATCATTTATGGAGGACGGGTTTCTCTATCTGTTGGGTTTATCGCGGCCTCCATCAGCGCCCTCATCGGTGTGCCCCTGGGATTGATCGCTGGTTTTTATGACAACGGGGTCAGAGGGGTCATTATGAGGATCGTGGATATCTTCATGTCGTTTCCGGCCCTGGTGATCCAGATGGTTCTTGTCACGGTTCTGGGGGCGTCGGCCCGGTCCCTGATGCTGGTGCTGGGATTCCTTGGCTGGACAGGCTATACCAGGCTGGTATACAGCAAAGTGCTTTCCGTAAAGCAGGAGGTGTATGTGGAGGCGGCCAGATCCACCGGGGCCACCAATTTAACCCAGATGGTCCGATATATCCTGCCCAACGCCATGGCGCCTGTATTTGTCACCTTCAGCTTCGCTGTGGCGGGAAATATCCTGGCGGAAAGCGGTCTCAGCTTTTTGGGGCTGGGAGTCCAGCTTCCCACGCCTACCTGGGGCAATATGATCCGGGACGCGCAGACATTGTCCACCTTGATGTACCGCCCATGGATGTGGATCCCCGCGGGAGTGGTTCTGGTGGTGACGGTGGTGTGCATCAACTTTGTAGGCGACGGCCTGCGGGCAGCCCTTGATCCGAAGATCAAGATTTGACGGAGGGAGAAGACATGGAAGATAAGATTTTATTGAAAGTTGACCATCTTAAAACCTTTTTTAAGACCAAGTCCGGCATCCTGCCCGCGGTGAACGGCGTCAGCTTTACCCTGAAAAGAGGGGAGATTCTGGGCGTGGTGGGGGAGAGCGGCTGCGGAAAAAGCGTTATGAGCATGTCCATCCTGAAGCTTATTGAAAAGTACGGCGGCAAGGTACAGGAAGGAAGCTCTGTGGAGCTGGAGGGGAGACAGGTGCTGGATCTCCCGGAGAAGGCCATGTGCGATCTTCGGGGAAAGGAGATCTCCATGATCTCCCAGGACCCCATGACCTCCTTAAATCCGGTGTTTACCGTAGAAAAACAGATGGTGGAGATGATCTGCCGGCACACGGACATGGATAAAAAGAAGGCCAGCGCCCATGCCTTGTCCTGGCTGAAGCGGGTGGGGATCCCGGAGGCGGAAAAACGGATGAAGGAGTACCCCTACCAGCTGTCCGGCGGCATGTGCCAGCGGGTGATCATTGCCATGGCCCTGTCCTGCGACCCCAAGGTGCTCATTGCCGACGAGCCCACCACGGCCCTGGATGTGACCATTCAGGCCCAGATCCTGGACCTGCTGAGAAAGCTTAGGGATGATGTGAACGCGGCCATTATCCTGGTGACCCACGACATGGGTGTGGTGGCAGGCATGGCGGACAATATCATGGTCATGTACGCCGGAAAGGCTGTGGAGTACGGAACAAAGCGTCAGGTATTTAAGGAAGCCAGGCATCCTTACACCCAGGGCCTTCTGGCCAGCGTGCCCCGCCTGGACCGGCAGGAGGAGAAACTCTACGCCATCCCGGGCAATGTGCCCAATCTGACCCAGAAGATAGAGGGGTGTATTTTCAGGGACCGCTGTACCAAACGCGTGGAAAAATGCGCCGGGGAAGCGCCGCCTCAGTTTCTGCTGGACAACGGACAGCGGGTTCGCTGCTGGCTGTACCAGGAGGAGGCCAAGGAGGTGTGGGATGAATAAGGAAAATGTGCTGCTTCAGGCAAATCATATAAAAAAGTATTTTCAGGGACGAGGCAAAAATGTGGTGAAGGCAGTGGACGACGTGTCTCTGACCCTGCACAGGGGGGAGACTTTGGGGCTGGTGGGAGAGTCCGGCTGTGGGAAGTCGACTTTGGGAAGGGCTCTGCTCAGGCTCATCGAACCTACACAGGGGGAGATCCTCTACAATGGACAGGATTTAAGAAAACTGCCGGAAAGGGAAATGCGCCTTATGCGGCAGCACATGCAGATGGTGTTTCAGAATCCTTATTCCTCCTTAAATCCCAGGATGACGGTGCTGGAATCCGTGAGAGCGCCCCTGGATATCTTTAAGATCGGGACACCGGAAGAGCGATTTGAAAAATGCAGGGAGATTATGAAATATGTGGGGTTTGAAGAGTACCAGATCTACCGTTACCCCCACGAGTTTTCAGGAGGACAGAGGCAGCGGGTGGTCATTGCCAGGGCGCTGATCTCGGACCCGGACTTTATTGTGTGCGGCGAGCCGGTGTCGGCCTTGGATGTATCGGTCCGGGCTCAGGTGTTAAACCTGATGCGGGATATCAATGAGAAGCGGGGGCTGGCTTATCTGTTTATTTCCCACGATCTAAGTGTGGTAAAGCATGTCAGCGACCGGATCGCGGTGATGTACCTGGGAAATCTGGTGGAGCTGGCGGAGTGTGAGGAATTGTATCGAAATCCAAAGCATCCTTATACGAAGGCCCTCCTTTCATCCATCCCCATCCCGGATCCGGATGTAATGGTTGAAAGGATCCCTCTGGAGGGAGACCTGCCAAGCCCCATGAACCCGCCCGGCGGCTGCCGCTTCCATACAAGGTGCCCCTATGCCAAAGAGCGCTGCCGGACCGAGAGGCCCCGGTTCCAATATGACCAGAAGGGTCACGGCGCGGCCTGCCACATGTGTGAGTAAAAATGCGTTAAGAGGAGAGATGGAATGATGGATATCAAAGAGCTGGCCTGCTCGGTGGAGCGGTGGGCCAATGACCACAAGGAGGAAATGGTCAGGGACATTATTAAGATCGTAAACCAGAAGTCTGTCAGCGACCCAGGTGAAGGAGGCTATGCCTTTGGAACGGACTGTAAAAAATGCGGGGATGTTATGGCCGGAATGGGACAGGACCAGGGTTTTGTCATTGATAATGACGACTATTACACATTAAGCCTTGTAATGCCGGGAAAGACAGACAGGGAGATCGGGATCCTGGGGCACCTGGATGTGGTGCCGGCAGGAGCTGGCTGGCATTATGAGCCTTATAACGCCATAGAGAAAGACGGGTTTGTCATAGGGCGGGGCAGCAGCGACAACAAAGGCGCTGTGATCATGTCCATGTATGTGATGAAGTATCTGTGGGAGATGGGAATTTCTCTGAATCATACTCTGCGGCTGATCTGCGGTTTCAATGAGGAATCCGGGATGAAGGATGTGGAGCATTATCTCACGACCCACAAAGCTCCGGAATTTACCATTGTCTGCGACGGCGGCTGGGCCATGTGTATCGGAGAGAAAGGGACGCTGACAGCTGATCTGGTCCAGAAGGCGGCTGCCGGCAATCTGGTGTCCATGAAAGGGGGCACTGTGACCAACGCGGTGTCAGGATACGCGGAGATGGTGATCTCCCATGTGGACGGGGAAAAGGTCAAAAGGCAGGCAGCGGAATTTTCCCCGGACCTGGAAGTGGTCCTGGTGCCGGAAGGAACCAAAATTATGGCCAAGGGGAAAGCGGCCCACGCGGCGTTTCCCGATACAGGGGACAGCGCCATCTATAAACTGTGTCATTTCGCGGATCAATACGGGCTTTTGACAGAGGAGGCCAGGGAGGCGGTTAAGAACCTGTCCCAGACCTTTGTGGATGAATACGGAACAGGCCTGGGAATCGCTTTTGAGGATTCCATATCAGGAAAGACCACCTGTGTGGGAGGGGTGATCTCTTTTGAACAGGGTGAGCTGATCCAGAATATCAATGTGCGGTATGCCATTAACCAGGACAGTGAGGAGCTGATGGACAGGCTGAACCAGGTCTGCGGGGAAAGGAACATGGAGGTCAGGAACTTAGATTACAGCCGCCCCAGGTACAGCGACCCCAAGGACCCGGTTATCAAAATGCTTCTGGACACCTGCCATGAGTTTCTGGGCCAGGACTATGAGGCTTATACCATGGGAGGGGGAACCCACGCCAGAAAATTCCCCAACGCGCTGCCCTACGGCCCAGGCAGCGTAAAGCTGGAGCATCCCAATCCTTTTGGGCACCCCCACGGAATCGACGAGGCCGTATCTTTGGAAGGGCTCATCCGGTCCATGAGTGTATATGTAGCTGCTATTACGCGGTTGGACGAGATGCTGTGATCCGACGATCAGATAGAAAAACCATCCCGGAGAGGGAAGAAGGAGGAAGCAAAATGAGAAAAGACGTTATGAAGATCGGGGCCGCGGTGTTGGCGGCATGTATGCTGGCAGGCTGCGGCGGGCAGAACACCGGGACCCAGAGTAACCCCACAGGAGATACGTCCGCGGCGGGATCCCAATCCGCCCCGGCGGAAGGCGGGGAGAAGGTGGTGACCCTGGCAAACTCGGCGGCGTGGGAGGCGCTCCATCCCCTTTCGTCCAACCGGGACCAGCACGTATCCTTTCTGTACCCCATCTATGAATCCTGGGTGACCGTAACCGCCGAGGGAGAGATTTTGCCCAGATTATTTGACAGCTGGGAGCAGTCTGAGGACGGAGCTACTTTGACGTGCCACATTAACCCAGACGCCACATGGTCGGACGGGGAGCCTGTTACGGCCCAGGATATTGAGTTTACGGCCGGGCTGGCGTCGGACCCGAAGCTGCCTGTTCAGAGCCGTCAGGTGGTTGGCAATTTTGCCGGAACGGACGACACGGGTATGCGGATCGAGGAAGAAGAGTTCGGCGTGAAAGCCCTGGATGAGCACACGGTTCAGTTGACTTACAAAGAGGTCAAGGTGTCCACGGTTTTGAACGAGCTGTACTCTCTCCGGTATACCTTTACCCTTCCGGAACACTGCTTAAAGGACATCCCTGTGGAGAGCGTGCTGACCGATCCTTTCTGGGAGAATCCGGTTACATCAGGAGCGTTTACCATTGACAATATTATTTCCGGCGAGCGTATTGAGTATGTGGCGAGAGATGACTATTATCTGGGAAAGCCTCAGATGGACCGCCTGATTATCCGGGTCATCGCCCCGGACAACCTGCTGTCCGCCATGCTGGCAGGGGAGGTAGACGGCAGCACTTATGGTTCCTTTATGTCCTACGGCGACTATGAGCTGGCGAAAAATAACGAGGGTCTGGAGACCTATGAGGCCCACGGTTTCGGCAACAACCATGTGCTGATCAACAATCAGACCATGGATCAAAATGCCAGACTGGCCATGGACTGTGCCATCAATAAGGAGAGTATTATTAACGACGTGGTGTACGGCTACGCCAGACCAGCCATCAGCGCCATTGTCCCGGAAAATCCGTACCGGGATGAGAATGTAACCGGCAATCCCTTTGACGTGGAACTGGCAAAAGAGTACATGTCCAAGTCCTCCTATGACACCAGCAGGCCGGTGCGCCTGATCGTAGGCTCCACCAATTCCGTGGGCCAGCAGATGGCGGTATTGATCCAGCAGCAGCTGGCTCAGATCGGATTGAACATAAGTATTGAGACCTACGACGCGACCACGGTCAGCTCCATGCTGTTCGGGGGAGATTTTGACATCAGCCTCATGTCTTCCGCTTCCAATCCTTTTGAGCCGTCGGAGAGCAAGTTCTATTTCCAGGAGGGGGCAAGAGGCTGGCTGAATATGCCGGACAGAAACTGGGAAGACCTGTATGATCTCGGAGGAAAAGGCCTGACTCTGGAAGAGAGAAAGCCCTATTATGACCAGCTGCAGGAGCGCCTGGTGGCAGAGGTGCCCATGATCTTTTTGTACCACGCGGATGTGCTGTTTGTAAATTCTCCAAGGATCAGCGGCATGGATTACGCCAGCTTTTCTTTGAAGAGCTGGAGATATGAGGAGTGGGAGGTTAATTAAAGAATAAGGGCCAGGCCCTGCCGCTGCCAGGCGTGTGATGAATTGATCTGAGGAGGCGGCGAAACCAGGAACAGAAGCGGAAAAAATAAAAAGGAGAATAAAAAGATGGAAAGAATGACAAAAATGGAGAGAGTTAAAGCGGTTCTCGCCGGGGAGCCCGTAGACAGGCCGCCTTTTATCGCTTGGGGTCCTCATCTGAATCTGGAGGACAGGCATGTGGGAGATTTTACCAAGGCGGTTATAGCCTACGAGGACCAGCACGACTTTGATATCTTAAAAGTCATGCAGAACGGATTGTATTTCGCGGAGGACTTCGGCCATGTCATAGACCCGCCGGAGAACAGCGACGACGCGGGATTTAAGAAAACAAGAATTCCGGCTGTCAACAGCCTGGAGGATATGCGGAATCTGACCACAAAGCCCATTACAGAGGGAGCCATTGCCAGGGAGATCGAGAGTATTCGGATCCTGAGCGAGTATTATAAGGACAAGGTGCCGGTGCTGGCCACAGTGTTTGGCCCGTACCGGATGTTCTGCCATATGTCCGGCTATTATGGGACAGAGAACGGGAATGTGGGGCTGTTCGGGGGCAACATGATGAACTTTATAAAACAGCACGAGAAAGAATTTTTCCATGTCATGGATGTGCTGGCAGAGCAGATTATCAACAATATGAATGGATTTCTGGATGTAGGGGCAGCGGGATTTTTCTTCTGCACAGGCGGCACAAATCTCAATGACCCTTCCACAGATGAAGAGTATTTAAAATACATCCGCCCCTACGACGAGAAGGTGCTGGCGGCTGTGTATGACCGTTCCTTCTTTACCATGCTCCACATCTGCGGAATGAAGCTGCAGCACATGGATTACATGCTGGATCTGCCTGCCCACGCTCTGAACTGGGAGGACTCTTCCCCCTTTAATCCGTCCATTGAGCAGGTTCGGGCAAAGACCGATAAGATCCTTATGGGCGGGGTGGACAGAAACAGTGACTTCTATGGAAGCAGCCGGGACAAGGTGAAAGCGGTGCTGAAGATGAAGGCAAAGGAGGCGGTGCGCCAGGGCGGCAATAAGCTGGTGGTATCCGTAGGCTGCGAGAGTCCCAGGGAGATCACCCACCGCTTTGTGGTGTGGCATGAGGTGATGGAAGAGCTGGCGCAGAAATAACCCTATTTTATATAGAAGAAAGCAGAGACAGAGCATTATGAAAAAAATTTGTGTAATCGGCGGTTTTGGCAATATGGGGTTAGGTGTTACCAGGAAACTGTTAAATCAGGGTTATGACGTCACGGTCGTAACCCTCCCCATGGAGGGGGATAATCCCATGCCGGAGGCCAGATGGATCCAGGCGGACAGGAAGGACCGGGAAGACTTTAAGGCGGCGCTGAAGGACGGGCATTATGAATATGCCATAGACTTTGCCTGTTTTACGGAACAGGACGCGGCCCTGGATTGTGAGCTGTTTTCTGAGGCAAGCCACGTTCTGGCGGTTTCCACAGGGGCTTCCTACGGCCCTCTCTACGGCTGTGAGATCCCCATCAGGGAGTACATGACCCAGAGGCCTCAGTGGGGTTATGGTGTAACGAAAAAGGCGATGGAGGAGTTTTTCTTTGACAAGTTCCGGAAGGAAGGCTTTCCCATCACGATTTTCCGCCCAACGGTGTCCTACGGACGCCAGAAGACCATTGTCCGCCAGATCGGTTCTGACAACAGCTGGGTGGACCGGATCCGCAGGGGCAAGCCCATTGTCACGGGAAACCCCTATATTTTGAGAAATTTTCTGTATGTGGATGACGCGGCGGGAGCCTTTGTGGGGGCCCTGAACCATGAATGGTGCAAAGGTCAGGCCTACAATCTGGGGGCCATGAGGTGCTATGACTGGGGCACTTACCACAGGACCATGATGGAGATCATCGGGAAAGAGGTGGAGATGGTGGAGGTGCCGTTAAAGACCCTGGAGGCAAGCCCTCACTTTGAAGTCACTCCCATGATCACCACCAATTTTATTTACAATGGGTATTACGCCGGGGACAAGATCGCCAGGGATATCCCGGAGTTCTGTCCCAAGACGGACTTAAAGACCGGGCTCACCAGGACCCTGGAGTACTTAGACGCCCATGGTCTCATACCGGACAGCAGCCAGATGACCTGGGAGGACGAGCTGATCGAGGCCCAGGAACAGTCTATTGTGTATCTGTCCAGATTAAAATAAACAGGGGGGGAACCTATGAAAGTTGGATCAATGACCGTGCCTCTTCAACATATGCCCTTGGCGGAGGCCCTTGAATACTTAAAAGCCATGGGCGTGGAAGCGGTGGAGGTGGGCAGCGGGGGATTCCCGGGAAATGCCCACTGTAAGCCAAAGGAACTGCTGGCAGACAGACAGAAACTAAAAGAATTCGCCAAAAGCTTTGAAAATACAGGGGTGGAGCTCAATGCCTTGAGCTGTCACGGCAATCCCATCCATCCCAATAAGGACATCGGGGCAAAGGCCCATGAGGAGTTTGCGGACACCTGCCGCCTGGCCGGGGAGCTGGGGGTAAAGAAGGTGGTGACTTTTTCCGGATGCGCCGGGGACTGTCCGGACTCTAAGTACCCCAACTGGGTCACCTGCCCGTGGCCGGAGGATTTTTTACATATCCTGGACTATCAGTGGAATGAGTGTCTGCTCCCCTACTGGGAGAAGGCGGGGGAGCTTGCCAGAGAACGCGGCGTTAAGGTGGCATTTGAGATGCATCCCGGTTTCCAGGTGTACAACACAGCCTCCATGCTGCGGCTGAGGAAGGAGCTGGGAGACACCTTTGGCGCTAATTTTGACCCATCCCACCTGATCTGGCAGGGCAATGACATGGTGGCGTCCATCAGGGAGCTTAAGGGGGCCATCTACCATTTCCACGCCAAGGACACAAAGGTGGACCCCATCAACGCGGCCCGGAAAGGAGTGCTGGATGTGGTGCCTTATGGAGAGGAGCTGGAACGTTCCTGGATCTTCCGCGCCGTGGGTTATGGAAACGGACAGGATTTCTGGAAATCCGTGATCTCGGCTCTGCGGATGACCGGTTATGACGATATCATCAGCATTGAACATGAGGACAGCCTCATGTCTGTGGAAGAAGGGCTTGGGAAAGCCGTGGCTATGGTTCGGGAAGTGATCATTTCCCAGAAGCCTGCCCAGATGTGGTGGGCGTAGGAGGTTGCGATGAAGATTGGTTATGCCATGTATTCGGCAAGAGATTTGACCAGGGACCCAAAGTCCATGAGGAGCACCTTAAAGGCTCTGGCGGACATGGGCTATGACGGGGTGGAGTTTTTTGTTTACGCCGGCACAAAGCCGGAAGAATTGAGGGAAATGGTTGAGGAGTTTGGACTGGAGGCCATTGGCGCCCATGTACACAAACCCCGGTGGGACGCGGATACGGAGGGGGAGATCCAGTATGCCGTAAAGGCGGGCATCCCCTGCCTGGTGTATCCGTGGATCGCCCCGGAGGACAGGACAGAGGAATTTTACCGGGGACTGCCCGGGTACCTGGATGGGCTGGCCAGGAGATGCCGGGAGAACGGCATACGGCTGCTGTACCACAATCATGATTTTGAGTTTGAAACCATGGGCGGGGGCAGGGTCATGGATAATCTTCTGGAAGCGGGAAAGGAATTTGCCTTTGAGATGGACACCTTCTGGGCAGGGTACGCGGGGGTCAATGTTACAGATTATCTTAGAGAGCTGGGAAACCGGGTTCCCATGATCCACATCAAGGATTACAAGAGCTTAGAGACCATGCCCCCGGAGTTTACCCCCATCGGCACCGGCAAGCTGCGGGGAAACCGGGAATTGATCCGGACAGCCAGGGAACTTGGAAAAGAGTGGGTCATCGTGGAGCTGGACAACAGCCCCTGCGACCCCTTAGAGAGCGCGGGGATCAGTATTGAGAACATTAAAAAAGATCTGATAAAAGAAGTTGTGATCAATGTATAGGATCTTCAATTTTCATCCATACTTGAAGGCATGAAGATAACCAACAAAATAAGAGAGCTCACAAGAAATTTCTGCCGGTGCGGCATTGCCGGCTGGTGTCTGGAGGTAATCTTTACCTCCGCGGAATCCCTGGCCCTTCACGACTGGAGGCTTATGGGGAAAACCTCCCTCCTGATGTTTCCCATATACGGCCTGGGAGCCCTTTTAGCCCCCATCGGCCAGGCAGTGGATGGGTGGCTTAGGGTGAGGCCGGGGGAGGTTCTGACGGTGTGGGACCGGATCTGCCGCCACGGCACCTTGTACATGGTCCTGATTTTTGGGGCCGAGTACTTATCAGGAGCATGGCTGCGGTCCATAGGCGTGTGTCCCTGGGATTACACTGGCCGCCACTCCAATATCAACGGGCTGATCCGCCTGGATTTTGCCCCGCTGTGGTTTATGACAGGGCTTCTGTTTGAGAGGATCACCCTCGGGAAAAAGACATGAAAAGTAAACCTTCATGCGCCCGGCAGCGGACGCGCCACCACATATGAAAGTATGTGGCGGGCACACTTGGCATCCCTGAATTCAGATCGCCTGACGGCGATGGGACTTTCAAAGTAAACC
>CAJUSJ010000095.1 GCA_910588865.1 uncultured Lachnospiraceae bacterium | reverse complement strand
CTTCTTTTTTCTTTCTGCCATTTTCCTCTCCCTACTCACAACTCTCCACCAACAATTCCTTGGCGTATTGCTTCATGCTACATTTTAAGTCTTTCGGCGTATATTCTTTTTCAATCCCCGCCATAACCCTGTATTTATCAAAAATCAAAATGATCATCTTCATGGAAAGAGGTTTTCCAATCTTTGATAAAAAGAGGTAATTGTCGTAACCATTCTCTTTTTCAAAATATCCATGATCGTCTATCCATAATTCCATTTTCTTTTTCAACTCCCTGGAGAACAGCTTTTCCTGACGTTTTTTCCCTCGCTTTCCACGTATAGTCAATACACCTGTTTTTATGTGATAGTCAGAAACTTCCAGTCTGAGCAATTCACTGATCTCTATTCCATGGAAGAACAATAGCTCCATCATAACCATGTCTCTTAAGCAGACCCGCCCGCGAAATCCCTGATCCAGATTTTCATATTCCAGGTTCATAGCCGCGAAAAAAGCGTCGATCTCCTGTTTTGACAATATATGATCATCCTTTGACTCTTCAACGTTTGCCGCCGGAGGGGTAATCATTCGATGGTCTGCCAGGTATCCCTGTCTGAACAGGTATTCCAGGTAATACTGCAACACTCTGTATTTTCTTATAACTGTAGAGGGCTTCCTTTTCTTTTCATTCATCAGATAGTTTAGATACTCCTCCGCGGCGCTTTCTTCCAGATCTGGTATCTGCTGTTCCCTAAGCCACAAATACATCTGCTGTAAGTCAAACTCATATGCTTTGGCTGTCCGTTTATCCAGCCCCCTCTGTATGACCTGGCTGGTAACAAAACTTTCTATCTTTCCACTGTCTGATAAATTATTTCTTTTTTCCTGTGTTTTTTCATTCAACACGGTTTGAACCGGCAACACGTTCACTGATCCCCCTCCCTCCGCGTCATACTTTAAACCACATATACGTTTTGTTATTTTTAGTTTTATGGCCTGCTTTTTTCTTTTTTTATGGTCTGCTCCCGGATGACCGCTTCTCGGGTAAAGATCATGGCATTTATAACTGATAAGATATGCTTCTGGGATTCCAGCGGAATTTTTGCGGCCTCTTTTACAATTTCTTCAGCTAACCATTTATTTTCTGGCATTCTTAACTCCTCCTTCCGCCCCGCTCCAGTTATAAACAAATCAAAAATGTATTGTAAAAACATTATATACAAGTTTATATGTGTTGTCAAGACATTTTGCGGTTATTCCATTCCTTTAATGTATTGACAATACATTTTTACTATGTTACACTTCCTTTACACGACCAGTCTTACGGCGATTTCACATCATATCTACATAAAATCTGATCAGGAGGTGTGTCGATTGAGTATCGGACAACGTCTTAAACAAGCCAGAAAATCCTGTAATATATCTCAAGATGTGCTGGCGGAGAAAATCGGTGCTTCCCGAGGGGTTATCACCAATATTGAGCATGACAAAATAGCCAAACCTCAGCCTATGGTAATCAATGCTCTGTGTAATGTACTGGGAATAAATAAAGAATGGCTGTTAGATGGCACTGGCCCTATGAATATTTCCACCAAAGAGAATCAAAGCCCCCAGGTACTTTCAGAAATTTATGAACAGGCCCAGAAGTTATCCGAGGAGGAACAGCTGTTTATCCTGGATATGATAAAGTCTTATACAAAACACATGAAGGATGCTTCTGTTTAAAGCTTTTCGTTCCATGAAAAGGGCTTGCCGAAATGGCAAGCTCTTGATTTATACACATGAGTTCCCATGGAGAATCTATTCCTTTCAGAATCCCATCTCCTTAAAAAAGATACGCCAAACCGTCTATGTATCCCGCCGGTTTGGCGTATCCTGTCAGATCAGAGCTTCGTCTTATTGACCGCTCATTTATTCAGCTTTCCACACTCCGTTTTCATCTAAGATGTAACCGTCCGGAGTTGTGGTATTCCTCAGCATGGAACCTTTCTTTCCGTCTGACGCGGTGTTGAAATAGTACCATTTTCCTTCGATGGACTGCCAGCCGGTCAGCATCTTTCCTCTGTTTCCGTCAGAGTTGGGATTCAGATAATAGGTTTCCCCATCAATCGTCACCCAGCCGTCTGCCATCTTGCCGTCCGCGTTGAAATAGAACCACTCATAGGTTCCATTCCACAGAACACACGCCCAGTCTGATGTAAGCTTCTCGCCGGTGCTGGTGTAGAAGCACCAGTCCTCTCCATCCTGACTCCAGGTTCCTGTCACCGCATAAGAAGGAACGTTCTCCTTTCTCTTATCGGAAACGGTTCCAGAACTCCACCGTCTTCTTGAGTTCGGCAGTGTGGGCTGCTCTGGTTTCTCCACCGGCGGCTTTTCCGGCTCTTCCACCGGCGGCTTCTCGGGCTCTTCCACTGGTGGTTTTTCAGGCTCTTCCACTGGCGGCTTTTCTGGTTCCTCTACCGGTGGTTTCTCAGACTCTTCTTTCTTAGCAAAAACAGCAGTTACTGTTACATCTTCCTCCAACACGAAACGATATTCCAGATTCTTATCTACCTCCACCGCTTTTCCATTAACTTTCATGGTGGCCAGATCAAATCCTTCCTTTGGAACCGCCTTTAAGGTAATCTCGGTACCTTCTTTCGCGTAAGAAGAGCTAGCCGTCACAGTGCCACCAATAAGATCTGATGGAATCTTTACTGTATAATACTTGGTCTCAGGGGCAACTGGCTTTGCCTGGAACACCGCGGAAATTGTTGTGTCTGATTCTAGTGTAAAGGTGTAGCTGTCAGCCTGTCTGTCAACCTGTTTGTCATTGATCACCCAGCCAATAATCTCATATCCTTCATCAGCCACTGCTGTCACTGTGATCTGAGTCCCTTCATCAGCGGATTCCTGATCGCAGAAGATAGTTCCTCCCGCAGTCTGAATCAGATGAATCTGGAAGTGTTTTATTTCTTTTTCTACATTAACTTTGATCTTAATCTTGTTATCGTCAATCTTGTTATCATAATTCATTGGAAGCGCCATGGTTCCATAGATGGTTTGGAGGCCGCTTTCCGTCTCATGATAGTCTCCTCTGCTCCAGTTGACAGGTATCAAGAGCTCCTCCTCTTCCCCGTCCGCGTTTGCCGCTGTCACAGCCAGATCCCGCGGAAGCTCCAGGTCATAGAAACTGGTTCCATAGGGGACACTGATGATCTCAGACAGGTCGGTGACAATCGACCTTAAAACGTATGCCTTGTCAGCTTTGCAAGGAATCACTATATCGTCTACATAGATTCCGCCTGTAGCGCCTCCAGGTCCTGAGATTGTAAGTGTGTTGATGTCCTCTGTTTCAAAGCGGAACGGAAGATCTTCCACCACTTCTCCATTTGCGGAAATAGAAAATGTCTGGAGCCGGGGATTGGCTGTGATCACAAACTCTATCCACTCTCCATCAGGATAAGTGAGCAATGGCTTTGTTGTACCAGAAGCGTTTCCTGCTCTGTAGCCGATCACCTTATTTTCATCTGTCATAATGGTAACCGCCTGATTTCCGTTGCTTCCAATAAGGTTGATGTTTATAAACTTTCCCAACTCTCCGTCAGCAAAATATGCTTTGAATCTGTATGTTTGTTCGTCTGTCTGCTTTTCAAACTCGTAAGTTGCTTTTCTATCTACTCCAGGTGTGCCAGAATACACATACAGGGCTTTGTCTTCCTCTGCCTCTTTCCCGTTTATTCTCATAGCATTGGAAGCTGAAGCTGTTCCTGCCCTCGCCGCGTTAGAAACTGAAGCTGTTCTTTCCATGACTTCTCTGCTGGCATTAAAATCCGAATCCCTGTTCCATCGCTCTACATCTGTAATGATTCCATCCAGTTCAGGATCTGCCTCTTTATTTCCTGGAGCTGCCTGGATCTCTGCTTTTCCTAGAGGATCTGTTCCGCCGTATGTCCAGCCATATTGAGAAACATCTCCTGTTTTGTATTCATCAAAATTGATCACATAGTAAGCTGACTGATTCTCAATGGTAGTTACCGTCAAAGGCTTGCTGACCTCTGAATAGTTCTCATCACCATCAAACGCCTGTACGGTAAAGGTATATCTCTCCTCTGGATTCAGCCCTTCCAGCCTATACTCTGGTTTTGTAATAGCGTCTTCCACTGCCTCTCCATTTACTGTTAAAATATAGTACAGCGTATTGTCACTTTCCGAAGGATCCCACTTTAAGTTTACAAAGGTATCTCCCAGTTCGGTGTAAGTCAGCCGCATAGGTGTGGTAGGTATAGTATTGGAAGAATTTCTCACAACCAGGTTGTCAATAAGAAGGGTTCCGCCCTTGGAAACTTTCACTACTAAATGGGTGATATCACCTTCATAAGGCACTTTATCTCCCAGGAATTCTCCATCAATAATATATGCGCAGGTCTTCTCCTGGGTATTTAATTTCAGGCGGATCTGATGCCATTTTTTTCCAGGAAGAACAGATGCGCCAATATTTCCAAAAGGAAGTTCAATCTGTGTTTTGTTCTCAGACCCCAAAGCGATAACTCCGTAACCGCCTTCCGCCTTTACCGCGAAATCTATAAAATATCCCTGGTCTCCTTCAGGATATCCCAGTTCAGAGCGGACTTCCGCTGGCACCGAATCGCCTTTGATCTCCAGCGCCTGATTTCCATCGCTCTCCTCCACTACTTTCGCGGACCCGCTCTGTACTGTCCAGTTATCCGGGGTCTCACCAACTGAAAGCCCTTCAAATGTATTGTCAACCGCCGCTAGCTTTATTTTAACCTTGTAGCTTTTTCCAGCCTCTCCTCTTGGGTTGGCCGTGTTAACGGTCAATATGGTGATTCCGTTTTCTTCTGTGATCTCCACAACCTCATCCTTTTCCAGGATCTCCAGCACCGGCAGGTTGACCTCCAGCCTCACTTTGTTTTGTTTCTGAGTCGGGTCGGAGAAAGAGATCTCCATGGTCCGCTCCTCTTTGTTCTCCTGAAACATCACAGACGCGGGCTGCTCTGTCCGGAATCCCCCCAACTTTCCAGCCGAGAAGAAATTGATCCCCGTGATCCCCAGCGTGTTTTCTCTCACCGCATGGATATTTTCATCCTGACAGAGGATCTGAATATCCGGATTTTCATTGTAGCTTTGGGTCTCTACCGCGCTTTTGCCTGGCAGAATCACATAAGAGTAATTTTCCCCCTCCGGCTTTACTCCGTGGTCAAACCAGAAAGTGACAAAACTGTTCTGTTTTTCCTCGTGGTCTGTAAATTTCTCATATGTATTTACCTGATCCCATGTGCCGGTCCGCGTCTCTTCCGCGGCCATGATGGAGGCTGTTCCTGGGAAATAGTATCCCACATCCGTATCCTGATCTCCTGAGCCCTGAAGATGAATCCACTGAGCGTTGTCGTGCTTTCCAGAAAAGCTTTCTGGTGTCTGCTTCTGCCCGTTTAACAAAAGATCATTGGACATGTCCTTCTTGATCTTACGGTTCTCCACCGTGGTCTCAACACTGCTTCCGTCAAGTTCTGAGCTGATATCGGATCCCACTGCCACGATCTCATCATCGAACATGAACCAGGATTTCTTCGCGTGGGCTCCGGTTCTGGGGGTTTCATCTTTTGTATTTCCCACACCTGTCAGTTCCATGCCAGCGATACCGTATTCTCCAAGATCCGTACCTCCCGCGAAATCATGGGGGTTGAAGGTATTGATCCCATCCTTTTTCCCAGAACCGCTTCCTCTGTTCTCCACCCGGTTGACCGTGGTTCCAGGAAGTCTTTGGTAATCTACGGTAGCCCAGTAATTATCAGCATACAACGTTTTATCTGAGTTGTAGATATAAGTAAGACCATCCCCGATATGCCACAATCTCAGGCCTTCGTCATTAGTTCCCTCAGAGTTTTTAATCCTCTGCGAGGACATGGAAATCGTGAACGCGAAATCATCTCTCATATGGAGAACACGGTCCATAGCACCATATCGTTTGTGACCAGTTAAGGTTCCTCTAGGCTCAATGTTGGAATCAGCGATATCCAGGGCTATATTGATCACCCCTGCTGGAAGATAATACTCATTGTACCCTCCGATCTCATCGATACATACTTGATCCAGAACCTCTTTGTCAGACAGCCACTCCTTCAGCATGCTCTCAGCCCTGGCCCTGTAGTCGTCAGGAAGTACCTCCAGCATCATGATAATGGAACGGATGGCCTGTCTTCCCGGAACACTGTCCTGGTTCGCGATACGGGAAATCTCTCTCTCCCGCACCATGTCCATGAACCTTCCTCCATAAATAAACGGCTCATAGGCTTCAAAGAGCATGTCGTAGATGATCTGTTGGCAATCATCCTCATAGGCGATCTCGTAGGGAGTATTGTGCAGCACATTCATCACAGGTGCCAGAGTGCATATAAGGGCTTTCCCATAACCGCCATTATAAGCGTAATTACCATGTTGGATAAAAGAACCGTCTCTGTAAAAACCATCCCCCGTCTCTACGTACTTGAAGACATCTTTCAAACCCTGTTTGCCCGCCTCGGCCCATTCGCCATTGCCAGCCAGGATTCCGCACTGGATTGCGATCTGTGAGATCCAGGTCCGGTTGGCTCCAGTGGAATCCACAACCTTGTTGTTTGCCATGATGACTTCCACGTACCGGGCCATCCGCTCTTCATCGACTTCGTCATGGAACATTAAAAGCAGGTCGCACAGCTGTCTGGGAGTTCCGATCCTCCAGTCGTACCAGTTACCAAAACAGTTGCTGCCTTTCAATGAGGTTGAGCTTCCGGGATGAGCGTAGTAGAGGGAATAGTGATCTCTCACCATCAGGTCCAAAGCCGCGATCAGTTCTTTTTTAACATCCTCTCGTTTGTAAAGCTGGGAACCCTTTGTCTCATATGCCAGAACAATGGCTTTCAGCCTGTCAAAAGTCAGGGTGATCTGGCTGGAGCTTGCCTTTGCCTCTGCCGTGGTCTTCCGCGGCTCCTTAAAATCCATGGGCAGGTCTTTAAACAGCCATGGCCTTGTATCTTCCTGGGCATCTCCCAGCTTGTTTAAATCATTCCACAATCCCAGGGACAGCTCATCAATGCTTTTGGCATAAGCCTGCCCCTGTGGAGTGGACAGATCCAGCTCATCCCCGCCGCACAAAAGGATTTTCCACTTGTTCCTCAAAGCCTCATAGTTAACCGACTCCTCCTGCCGTGACCCGTCCGCCGCATCCGCTTCCGCCCCATAGGCCAGCAAAGCCATTCCCTGAACTCTGGCCACACAAGGAGAAGCCGTCATAACCGCCGCCAAAGCGCCCGCGGCCAGACGTTTTCCATTTTTCCGTTTCATCTCATTTCCTCCTAGTTAATTTTACGTAATAAAGTTAATCGTTTACGATATCATAGCATTGTTTTTCTAAAAATACAATATTTAAATATCAATATGTTAAATTTATCCTATATTTATCCGTTTTTATGCTATAATTAGGTCAATATTTTTCTTTCTCTCCGTAAAATAGTAGAATTTTTACATAGTTAATCGTTTACTCATTTTCATTTCCGTTTTCCATTTACTTTTTACAGAATATGTGTTATAGTACAAGGGTATAGAAAGGAATCATATATGTCTCAGGAAAAAGCCACGTTAAAAGATATCGCCAACGCCCTGGGTGTCAGCACCACCACCATCCACCGGGCTCTCAACAATAAGTCCGGCGTCAGCAGGGCCATGTGCCTGAAGGTGCAGGAGCTGGCCTCAGACATGGGCTACTCGGTAAATACAGCGGCCTCTGCTTTAAAAAGAAAGACCCTGCGGATCGGTGTGGTACTGCCGGAGCCGGTGATGGAAAACCGTTTTTACTACTCCGCTCTCTGGACAGGGATCCGCAAGTATATGGAAGGGAACGAGATCTTTCACGGACATGTGACGGAATTTTACTATCCTCTTATTCCCGGACAGCACGGGGAGACTTTAAAAGATGTCTATGAGAATCATCTCACGGACATTGACGGGCTGATCACCATTGGGGTCAACCGCAACGAATCCTCTTATTTTATTCAGAAGATACATGGTGCCGGAATCCCTGTGGTCATTGTGGGCTCTGACAGCTATCCCGGCGCGTGCCTGTGCTGCGTCAAGGCCTACGACGAGATGGCGGGAAGCTTAGCGGCCCAGCTGATCACCGCTTTCCTGCCCCCCGAATTTTCCGGGACCATCATCCTTACAGGCAATCCGGTGGGAGAAGCGGCCATGCCGGACCAGTACAACAATCTGGCTGGTTTCCAGGAACAGGTGGCAGCTACGGCCCCGGCCATTTCCATGCGCTCCGCCTACTGTTTTGAGATATCGGACCTGGAGAGGATCCTTCCTCCTCTTGTGAACGCCGATGTCATGCCCTTTGCCATGTATTCCAGCAGCGCCCGCCACACGGTCCAGATGTGCAAGATCATCCGCAACCTGGGATTGGAGGGCCAAATCCGGCTTGTGGGCAATGACAAATTTCCGGAAAGCGAGACCCTGCTCCTAAAAGGCGTCTTAACCGCTGTCATTGACAAGAAAGTTTCCTATCAGTCCTTTAAGGCCGCTGAGGTTCTCATGGACTATCTCTCAAAAGGCCAGTACCCCGCTTCCAGCACCATCTATGTGCGGCCGGAGATCCTGATGAAGAGCAACTTAGCGGCGGAGACAGGGATCCTGTCATAGAGAATTTCCAATGGAGCGGGGGAGGCCCTTCCCCCTGCCCGCCCCATGTACATTAAATATGCCAGGTCAGCTCCCCGCTGACCTGGCATCCCTCTATCCAAACCTTTTATCCGATATCCTTTTTCATATTCGTGATAGCTCAGTTCTTTGTCACTGCCTCAAAACGGTACAGAACCGACTCATAGTCCTCAGATGTCACTGGAAGGGCAAGTCCCACTTTCATCAGAACCTTCCCCTTGTAAACCTCTTTGCTGGCCTTCTCCCTATAGTAGGAATCCGGGTCCAGACCTCGGAATCTTAAAAGGTTCACCGGAGGATTCACTTCGCTGCGGGGCACCACTCCGGACACCAATACATCGGTTTTGTCCTTGGACACAAACTCCCAGAACACGGAATTGGTCGAATCCCCGGGAGCGGAAAGGCGGTAGTAATCGCCCTGCTGAATCAGTCTCTCGGTCTCCTTAAACTGCTTGATCTGAGCGGCGGCGGCTTCCTTTTCCTCCTGGTCCATGTGCTCTAAGTCCAGTTCATATCCAAAGGTGCCGGAACCTGCCACCACGCCCCGGGTCCGAAACGGCGTGGTCCTTCCCGTCTGATGGTTGGGACACACGCTGACATGGGCTCCAAAGGCGCTGATGGGATAGAAAAAGGATGTCCCGTAATGGATCTCCAGCCTGTCGGCCGCGTCGGTGTTGTCGCTGCACCAGATCTGAGGTGAATAGTAAAGCATCCCCGCGTCAAAACGGCCCCCACCGCCCGCGCAGGTCTCAAAAAGCAGATTGGGATAACGGCTTATAAGCCGCTCCATCATATCATATACCCCCAGCATATGGCGGTGGAAAACCTCCCCCTGTTCTCCTGACGCCCGTCCCTGGGAATATACATTTCCGAGAGCCCGATTCACATCCCATTTGATATAGTCAGCCTGGCAGCTGTCAATGACCTTGAAAATCTGCTCCATAATATAGTCCCGAACTTCTTTTTTTGTCACATCCAGATTCAGCTGGGAGCGGCTCCGCACCGGCAGTCTCCCCGGCACCCTCAGGCACCAGTCCGGATGCTTCCGGTACAGATCACTGTCCTCAGACACCATCTCCGGCTCCAGCCAGATGCCGAACTTCATACCAAGCCCCCGGATCTTCTCCACAAGCTTGGGCAGGCCACCGTGTATCTTCTCTTCATTCACATACCAGTCTCCAAGGCCCGTATAGTCGCTGTCCCTTTTTCCAAACCAGCCGTCATCCAGCACAAACATCTCAATGCCCACTTCCTTGGCGGCTTTGGCGATGTTAAAGAGCTTCTGCTCATTGAACTCAAAGTAGGTGGCCTCCCAGTTGTTCACCAGGACAGGTCTGGGCTTTTTCACAAAACCGCCCCGGATCAAGTGTTCTCTGAAGCCGTCATGGAAATGGTGGGACAGAGCCGCCAAACCAGCTCCTGAGTAGGACATGGCTGTTTCCGGGGCCTGGAATGACTCCCCCGGCCTTAGGGTCCACGCGAACTGGTAAGGATGAATCCCCATAACGACCCTGGTCTGATCTACCTGGTCCAGCTCCGCCTGGCAGATAAAGTTGCCGCTGTACACAAAAGCAAACCCAAAGCATTCTCCAAAATCCTCTGTGGCGCTGTGGTCACAGAAGATCACCGCCGGATTGTGGTGGTGGCTGGAAATCCCCCTCTTGCTTTCCACAGACTGAATCCCGTGAAGGAGAGGACGGCGCTCGGTGATCCGTTCCATGGAGTGCCTTCCATAAAAGTGGATCATATCCATAGGCCGTTTCGGGAAATCCACTTCCATGGACATGACCCGCCTCAAGGTGACCTCCCGCTCTCCGCTATTGATCACCTTGGCGGCCCTGGTGATGATGTCACAGTCCCACAGAACGCCGTAGAGCAGCTTCACACACACTCCGCTCAGCTCATCTCTCAATGTGATCTCCAGGGTTTCTGATTCATTTTCCCCCGCGAACATGGCAGGAAGGCCTGCCAGCGCGTATTTTCCTTTTCTGACTGTATGGCAGTGATATTTCAGCTGAAGCACATGGCTTCCGTCTTCATGCTCAGCCTCAATTCCCTGGATCCGGTAGTCGCCATTGCCCTCCGCCGTGTACTCCTGGGGCAGAACGTCAAGTGAAAACTTCCGGTCCCTGTCCGCCTCATAAGGATTGCCGGAAAATCCCCGGTCCAAATTGACAATGCCGTGGGACACCTCCTCATCCCCCAGATCCTCCCCATAATACAGGTGCAGCAGCGTGCCGTACCTTCCCACCTGCATCTGATACATGGTGGTCCTGGTGCGCAAAGTGAATACGTTTGTCTCCTCGTTGAAAGAAATATACCTCATACGTTGACTTTTAGCCTCCACATTCGTTTTTTATATCAATCCCCTGCTTCTGGTCAGCCCCGAAATAGACCCGGAACAGCCTCCAGAAAAACCAGGAGTTCCCATAGGCGGTCAAAGAAAACCCACACATAAGCCACACCAGCAGGTAGACGGGAAAAAGTTCCGCGTCCACCAAAGTAAAGTACATGGGCACACAGGTAATGGCGGCGACGCACAGCGTGTAACCGGGCTTTCTAACGGCAAAGTACAGGCTGTAAGGGATCAGACGCAGGGTCTTGTTCTCAAATGACGCTATGGTTGGAAAAATACACAATGCTATTACGATCAGAAAAAAAATCATTCCCCACACAACATAGGTAAAGATCACGGACATGGCTCCCGGCATGGTCACCACTGCCCTCTTCTCGAGCCAGACACAGACACCTGCCAAAACCAGGCCCAGCCAAAGGGCTGTGGCCTGGATAAAATTCATACGAAAACTTTTCCAATAGCTTTTCCAGATACTGATGTCTCCGTCTTTATGCAGCTTTAATGTACAGTAATACAGGGCTGTGGTAGAGGCTCCTATGGTTACCAGGGGTATACTGGACAGAATCCACAAAAGATTCAGTTCAATCAAACTTCCCGCGAAGAGGAAAAAGCGGTGAAGGAAATTGTCTTCGTTGAAAAAGTTCATGTCCGTTCCTTTCTGTATTGGTGTGTCACGGTTCTGCCTGGGTGAGACCCGCGAAGATTACAGCTTGCCGCCGGAAGTAGCGATACCTTCGATGAACTGCTTCTGGAAGATCAGATACAGCACAATCATGGGGATACAGGCCAGCAGTGAGGCGGCCATCAGCTGTGGATAATTGTTGCTGTACTGACCCTGCATCTTGGCGAGAGCCGCGGACAGAGGCATCACGTCCCTGTTACAGATCAGAGGCCACATCAGGTCTTTGTAGGCGAACACAGCGGTAAAGATGCCCAGGGCTACCATGGAAGACCGGGTCAGAGGCGCCATGATGAACAGGAAGGTCTGGCCGATGTTGCAGCCGTCAAGGCGGGCCGCCTCCTCCAGATCCCTGGGAAGTCCCATGTAAGCCTGACGGAGCAGGAATGTACCAAAAGCGGTTACCAGACCCGGGAAAACCAGGGCAAAGATGGTGTTGAGCATTCCCATTTTGCTGACCATCAAGTACTGGGGAATGATGAAGATCTGACCTGGCACCATCATCTGGAACAGAATCAGGGAGAACATGAAATCTCTTCCCCGAAACTGCAGTCTGGCAAACGCGTAGCCTGCCAGTGTGGCGGTGAGCACCGCCGCGATAACGCGGCCCGCGATCAGCAGCAAGGTGTTAATGTACAGCTCCACAAAGTTTAAGTTGTTAATAACGGTTGTAAAGTTCTCTGTCCTCCACACACTCGGAAAGATCACGAATGGAGATACGCTGGTGGCCTCTCCCATGCTCTTAAAGGCAGTGAGTATCATCCACAAAAACGGAACCAACATGGTGATGGATACCAGAATCAGGATGACATGAATCAACGCCTGCGTCATTTTTGCTCTTTGTTCCATATCGCTTCTCCTCTCCTAGTTGTAGTATACCCATTTCTTCTGGGCGATCATCTGGAATACGGTTACTACCATAATAATGGCGATCAAAAGAACTACGATGGTGGATCCATAGCCCTTATTGTTCTCCACAAAGGAGTTCTGGTAGAACAGGTACACGATTGACTGGGTCTTGTAGAGAGCCGGGTTGTTCTTATCCATTACCATAAAGATCAGGTCGAATACCTGCAGGCCGCCGATAACTCTTGTGATGGTCACAAAGAAAATGGTGGGGGACAGCAGCGGAACCGTAATGTTGAAGAACTGATTGATTCCTGTAGCTCCGTCAATGCTGGCAGCCTCATAGTAATCTCTGGGAATTTCCTGAAGTCCTGCCAGGAACAGTACCATGTTGTAACCGATAATGGACCAGATACCGATGACCGCGATGGCGAACACGGCAATGGCTGGGTCGGAGATCCAGTTGATGTTGGTTCCGAAGAGATGGTTCAGAAGACCGAACTCAGAGTTAAACAGCCATCTCCAAACCATGGCGATGGCAGCCGGAGCCGCTACCATGGGAAGGAAGAAGATGGTACGGTAAGCGGAGACACCCATCATCTTGCGGTTTAAGAGCACCGCGAGAACCAGAGCGATGGCGATGGAAAACGGTACTTCCACGATGGCATACTTAAAGGTATTGATAACAGACTGCCATACTTCCGCGTCTCCAAACATCTTGATATAGTTATCCAATCCGATGAAGATGTTGCCCCTGCCAAAGTCCCCTGTCTTAAAGAAGCTCTGGTAGATTGTCTGGAAGATCGGGATAATGTTCAGCACGATCAGTCCCAGCATGGTGGGGAAGATAAACGCCCATCCCCATACGAATTCGTTGCGTTCTCTGGTAGTTCCTTTTTTAATAGTACCCACAACTTCACCCCTTTTCTTTTATTAGGACGCTTCCCTGACCTTAGCCACTGAGAAGCGCCCATGTTTTTCCTACTCTTCCGCGATCTTCTCATTCATGATGGCAGTGATATTGGCACATGCGGTCGCCATATCTTCCTCACCATTCCAGGGTTTCTTAAGCTCCTCTACCATTGGATTCCACCATGCCAGAGTGCTTCTGGTCGCGGGACGGAACACCACATCGTCCATGGCCTCCAGATAGGGAGACAGATCAAATTTGTCCGTGTTGTTTACCCACTGATCGGATACGCCCTCGTAAGCCGCCATAGTCACGCCCAGCTCTGCCTGCTTCTGCTGCATATCCTTGGTCGCGAACCACTCGATCAGCTTATAAGCGCCTTCCGGATTCTTGGTTCCCGCGGAGGCTGACCAGCCAAGTCCGTTGTACAGAGAGATGCTTCTCCCGGTTTCAGGGTCTTTTGGCAGCCTTGCCACATCCGCGTTCTCAGCGATGTATTCATTATCCTTAAAACCTGCCACCATCCAGGAGCCCTGGCTGATCATGGCTACCTTGCCGGAACCAAACAGCACGTCGGTACCTGTCTCGGACATGGTTGACGCCGGAGGCATAACCGTATGTACCATCTTGTCTACGAACTCCATGGCAGCGATGGTCTTCGGATCGTCAAACCCGGACATCCCCTGGTCGTTAAGCACACAGCCGCCCAGAGTGTAAACAATATTCATCCAGGTATCCTGCTCATTAGATGGATTAGCGGCAAACCCATACACGCTTCCGTCATCTTTGGTCAGCTGCTGGGCGATCTCATAGAACTCATCCCAGGTCCAGCTTCCATCGGGATAGGGAATTCCCGCTTCGTCAAACAATGTCTTGTTGTACCATATGGCAATGGTATCCATATCTTTAGGCAGAGCATAGGTCTTGCCCTCCCACTGATACATGGCTTTTAAATCCTCCGGGAATTTATCCAACTCCAAAACCGTGCTGGCGGCCACCTGATCCGTAATATCCAGAAGGATGCCATTGGACATATACTTCACCGCTTCATTGGAGTGCATCCAAAATACGTCTGGCATATCCCCGCCGCTGGCACCTGCCTCAAGAAGGGTCCAGTAGCTGTTCCACTCAATAACCTGAAGCTGGGTCTTGATGCCGGTAGATTCCGTGAACGCGTTGAGAATCTCCTGAAGTCCTGCCTGCTGGCCGCCATCCCAGATGGCTACCGTAAGAGGCGCGCTGGAATCCCCTCCGCCAGAACCGCCGGAGCCGCTTGAACCGCCGCAGCCTGCCAGACTGGTCGCGACAACCGCGGCAGTCAGACCCAACGCTACAAATTTGTTACGTCTTTTCATCTTGAATTACCTCCCGTTTTCGTCATAATGACTTATTTTTTTAGCTATATTGCCCCATTTGGCATCCGCTATAGAAAACCTATGCCAAATTGTTACTTAAGATTATAAGGAATATATGGGCATTTTGTACATGGCAAGGTAATTTCTTTTTTTCTATGAAGACTATGGTAAAATAAAATATCATATGGTAAAATGAAAACTAATAGGCATATAACTTAACCTGTTGTGCTAGTTAATTTAGAAAACTTCAACAAAATATGCTATCCTATA
>CAJUSJ010000094.1 GCA_910588865.1 uncultured Lachnospiraceae bacterium | reverse complement strand
GCGGTGCTGAATGCGATCCGCTGCCTGTTTGTGAAAAAACTGTAAGGAAGGAGGAGTTCCTTAGAATTGAAGCCAAAGCAAAGCGCCTTTATCCGTTCCGTAGGAGGAACAGGCGCGCTTCGGCATCACCTTCTTGATATGGGGGAATGATATGTTTCGCGTGGTTAAGACTGAAATGCGGCAATCTGGCCGCTAAGGCGGCAGGCTTTACAGCTCAAACATATACCGGCTTCCCACATAGTACTGCCGCCCGACGCATAAAGGACGGCCTTCCTGGTCGATGAAATAGCAGTTCATGAACAGGAGAGGATCTCCCACGGGGATTCCCAGTTTCTGGGCCTGTTCCGGGGAGGCTTTGGCGATCTCCAGCGTGCGTCGGGAGGTGTCTTTGACAGTTCGGTCGTAGGTCTGTTCCATGATCTGGAAGATGGAGCGGTCATTTAAATCTTCGGTCATCAGACCCCGGTAGGCTTCATAGGGGAAGAACAAGTTCTCAAGGAAGATGGGAAGGTTGTCCGCGGTCCGCAGCCGCTCCACATAAATTAACAAAGCGTCGGCTTCCAGGCCGAAAAATTCCTGTTCCTCCTGGCGGATGGGTACGATCTGACGGCTAAGAAGGCGGGCACCCGCCTCCATACCGCAGCTTTTGCACAGGGAGGAAAAACTTTCCAGGCGGTTGCCCTCCGTGACCTTGCGGTGGATCCGGGGGGTACTGACAAAGGTGCCAAGTCCCTGCCGCTTGATGAGATACCCCTCATTGCACAGTTCTTCAATGGCCCGGCGCACGGTGATGCGGCTGACCGAATATTCGGCGCTTAACTCCGGCTCTGTGGGAATCTGCTCTTTTGCTTTGTAGGTTCCCTGCTGGATCGCGGCTTTGATGTCTTCTTTTATCTGCTGGTACAATGGAGCTGCTGTGCGTTGATTCATAGAATGTCTCCTCTGTCTTGTGTCTGTCAATATTCATTATAACGTCTTAATCTTTATAACACCACTATACGTATTTTAAGATCATCTGTCAAGTTGTTTGGAGAAAATAAGCCGTGAAAAACTATTTTGGGCAAAAAGCACAATAAAAGTAAAGAAAACTGTAAGGATTAACCAAATAAATATTTTTCTGAAAAGAAGTATTGACAAATCATGACTTTACTTGTAATATGTTCGTAACGACTTAAATGTCTATAACGTTTAGAACGATATAGGACAAAGAGGCGAAAAATAAATAAGGAGGAGGTTCATGAACAGGATTATTCTTGCTTCACATGGAGGCATGTCCGCGGGGGTCAGGGATACCATGGAGATGGTTATGGGAGAGCTGCCCAATCTGTACGCGGTGGCCACCACCAGGGATGAGACGGAAAGCGTTGTCACTGCCGTTCGCCGTTTGCTGGACAGTTTTGACCCGGCAGAGCAGGTATTTATTCTGACAGATGTTCTGGGAGGCAGCGTGAACAATGACATGGTGACGCTTTTGCCGGATTACCCAAAGGCGCGGATCATCTGCGGGATGAATTTAAGCCTGGTGCTGTGTCTGTGCATGGCTTCGGGGCCTTTGGACCCGGATGAGATCCAGGAAGTGATCCGCCAGGCCCAGGGGCAGATCATTGACTGCACGAAGATGCTGATGGAGAGAGAACAGGAACAGGAGGATGACCTATGATTAAATTGGCGCGTTTGGATTACAGGCTGCTTCACGGACAGGTGGTGTTCGCGTGGGTCGGGCATGTGGGGGCGCAGAGGATCATCATTGTGGATGATGAGGCTGCGTCGGATGAGCTGAAGAAGACCGCGCTTTCCTTAAGTAAGCCCGCGGGGGTGCGGCTGAATATTTTCAGTCTGGAGACTACCCTGGCAAAGATGCCCAAGGTGGAGACATTAAATGAAAACATTATGATGATCTTCGGCAATACGGCCACGCTGCGGGAGTTTTGCCAGGCCTATCCCAAGATCAAGGAGATCAACTACGGCGCGCTGGCCAACCGGCCGGATGCCAAGCAGTATGCCAGTTCCATTTTCCTGACGGAAAGGGAGGTGGAGGATACGAAAAAGCTAATAGCCATGGGGATCAAGCTGAATGTACAGCAGACTCCCAGCCATAAGATGGAGACGATGGAGCTCTAGGGCAAAGGAGCATTCTAAAGATAGATTGAGGAGGACGGATCATGTTAGGTGTTTCGATTATTCTGGGACTCATCGGCGTTGTCTGCATTCTGGATTCCAGGATCCTGGGGCGGCTCAATATGGAGCGGCCGCTGTTCACCTGTACTCTGGTGGGCCTGGCTCTTGGGGATCTGCCCACAGGACTTGCGGTGGGCGCTTCCCTGGAGCTGATGAGTCTTGGCATTGTCAATATCGGCGCGGCGGCCCCGCCGGATATGAATATGGCGGCTATCATTACCTGCGCCTTTGCCATTTTGACGGATGCCACCATGGAGACGGCTTTGGCTCTGGCGGTGCCTATCGCGGTGCTGGGACAGATGATCGGCGTGGTGGTAAGAACTTTGCTGGCTAACCTGACTCATGTGGCGGACAGGGCTATTGAGCAGGGAAGATTTAAAAGGGCGTGGCAGATGCATATCGTATGGGGAACGATCTTTTATTCCCTCATGTATTTTATCCCTATTTTCCTGGCTGTATATGCGGGGACGGACATGGTCCAAAGCATTGTGGGCGTGGTTCCTGCCTGGTTTACGGAAGGCCTGAATCTGGGAAGTAAATTCCTTACGGCTTACGGTATCGCGCTGCTTTTGTCCACCATGCTCAATAAGGAACTGACGGTGTTTTTTGTGCTGGGATTTTTCCTGGTGGGATACCTGAATCTGAATATTACGGCCATCGCCATCTTCGCGGTGATCCTCGCGGTGATCTTAAGCGGCCTGAAGTTCCGGGCAGCGGCTGCGGCAGGGAACGACCTGGATGATTATGACCCGCTGGAAGACGATCTGTAAGGAGGAGCCGGTTATGAGTGAAAATTTGGCAGTGAGAAAGCGTTCTGATTTTAAAAAGTATTTTCAGTTTTTCTGGCGGTCCTGGAATATTCAGGCATCCTGGAATTATGAGCGTCAGATGAACATGGGGTTTTTGTACGGGATAGCGCCTACCCTGGATGAGCTGTATCCGGATGAGAGCGATCCGGTTCAGAGGGAGAGGAAGAAAGAGGCCTATGAGCGCCACATGGCGTTCTACAACTGCACACCGCAGACCAGCGCGTTTACCCTGGGACTGGCGGCTTCTATGGAGGAGCAGTATGCCGCGGACCGGGAGCATTTTAACCCAGACACCATCAACGCGGTGAAGACTTCGCTTATGGGGCCTTTGTCGGGAGTGGGAGATTCGTTTTTTCAGGGGACGGTGCGGATCATCGCTTTCGGCCTGGGGATATCCCTGGCACAGCAGGGCAGCGCGCTGGGGCCGGTCCTGGCTATCATCCTTTCCTTTATCCCGGCCTGGTTTGTTACCTGGTATGGCGGTAAGCTGGGGTATACCATGGGAAGCAAATATCTGACCAAACTCCAGGGAGGAGGTCTGATGGACCAGCTCATGTATGTTTGCGGCATTGTGGGTCTGATGGTGGTGGGAGCCATGGTGGCCAGCATGGTGGGGATCACCACGCCCATTGCCTTTGAGAGTACGGGGCTGGTGCTGCAGGATGTGGTGGATTCGATCCTGCCCCAGGCGCTCAGCCTTCTGATAACCCTTGTGATGCTGGCATTGATCCGGAGGAAGGTTCCCACAGGGTGGCTGCTTTTGATCTGTATTTTTGGTGGTATTGTTATCAACGCGTTAGGTATTTTGGTATAAAAAAATATTTTTTAGGAGGAAGTTATTATGTACAACATTAATCTGAGTCAGGTAAAGGAAATCGTAGGGGCAATTGTGGCTGGGAAGCGGATTGAGAACGTGGTGTTTGTGGGCTGCGGAGCTTCCAAGAGCGAGCTGTATCCGGCAAAGTATTTTCTGTCCAATACCAGCAGGAGTCTGCGGGTAAGCCACTATACCGCTAATGAGTTTAATTTTGATACGCCGGACTGGCTGGGGGAAAATACGGTTGTGATCTCCGCGTCTCTGGGCGGGTCCACACCGGAGACGGTTAAGGCTAACGCGGTGGCTAAGGCCGCGAAAGCTACGGTGATCAGCGTGACTCACGCGGCGGGGTCCCCGCTGACGAAGGATGCGGATTACAGCATTATCCACGGGTTTGAGGAAAACTATGGGGCTAAGCTGGAGAAGATGGGGTATGTTTTGGCTCTGGCCGTGGAGATCCTGCAGCAGGTGGAGGGGTATGAAAAGTATGACAAGATGATGGCAGGGTTTGACAAGATCTTTGAGCTGGCAGAGAACAGCGCTCGGGCTGCCAAGGGAGCTGCCAGGGAGTTTGCCCAGCAGTACAAGGATGCGCCTGTGGTGTATGTGATGTCCAGCGGCGGCAGCGCGGAGGTGGCTTATTCTACTTCCATCTGCCTGATGATGGAGATGCAGTGGATCAATTCCGGCAGCTTCCACTCCGGCGAGTTCTTCCACGGGCCTTTTGAGATCGTGGATAAGGATGTGCCGTTTATCCTTTTGATGAATGATGGAAAGACAAGAGGGATTGACAGCCGGGCGCTGACGTTCCTTCAGAGGTTTGACGCGCTGACCACAGTGGTGGATGCCAAGGATTATGGATTGTCTTCCGAGATCAGCAGCGATGTGGCCACGTATTTTAACCCTCTTTTACATACCGCGGTGTTCAGAGTCTATGCGGAGGAATTGTCCTATGTGCGTCAGCATCCCCTGAGCAAGAGACGTTATATGTGGAAGATTGAGTATTGATTTTTACCACAGCAGATGGGAAGATCGGCCGCAAAGACAGGCGCGGGAGAGATTCCGGGAGTAGAGGATCCTTGAAGGGAGGTTTTGGCGGTGATAGAGGGGATCGTGTTTGATATGGACGGGGTTTTGGCAGACACAGAGCATTTTTACCAGAAGCGGCGGGAGGCGTATCTTCGTGAGAAACAGTTTGTCTGGGATGGATCGCTGGATTTCGTGGGTTCCAATGAAAAGGCGATCTGGGAGGCTCTGGTGCCGGATGACCCGGTGCTGCGGCAGAAGATGCTGTTAGAGTACCGGGAGTACCGGGCACGTCACCCGGAACCTTACAGGGAACTGGTGGATCCCCAGGTGAAACCGTTATTTACGGCTTTGAAAGCACAGGGGATAAGGATCGGCATCGCTTCTTCTTCGGAACCGGCGGCCATTGATGCCATGATGGACGCGGCATGTGTCAGGGAGATGGTGGACCATCGGATCAGTGGTGTGGACTGCGGGGCCCATAAGCCTGACCCGGAGATTTATGAGAGGGCTTTGAAGGCTCTGGGGGTGAGTAAGGAGCGGGCCTTTGCTGTGGAGGATTCTCCTGCCGGGATTGAGGCGGCGCTGAACGCGGGGCTGCGGGTATATGCTTTGAGGCCCCGCCATGGAGAGCGGATTGATCAGAGCAGGGCAACGGCGGTGATCTCCTCGTTAAGCCAGGTATTGGAACTTGCGAAGGAAACATGATCTGAGGGGAGTTTTGTAATATTGTTTGCAGGAAATCCGGATGTGCTGCCAGAGGGCGCGCGTTCGGATTTTTTGCTTTGGGAAGGGCGGCATACAGGCGGTATGTCCGATCTGTCCAAACCAGAGGTAAGGGTGCGATCACTTTTGAAAGTATCTATCAGCTTGACATACTAAGTGTGCTTGTGATATTCTAGGAAAAATATAAAATTGGTATTTGTGGAGGGAAGAGATATGATATTGAAGAATCAATATCCCATATGTGAATTTGATACCAGTAAAAATCCAATTATTCAACCAGCGAATTTTTTGGCCAAAAGTCTTCCAGAAAAATGTGTTATTACCTTTTTCAGGAAGGAGCTGGATCGATTTGTCTCGGAAAACAATCTTCCTGTTATCGGTTATCTTAATTCGGAAGTGTTTGATATACCGATTTATGAATATGTATCTGACGCGGACAGACTTTGTATTACGATGGCGTTTTGCGGCGCGCCTGGCGCGGCGGTATCCCTTGAAGAACTGCGCGCTATGGGATGTAAAAAGTTCATAATTTGCGGGGGCGCGGGGGCATTAACGAAGAACAGTCAGGTTGGGGAAATCATGATCCCGGTCTCCGCGGTTAGAGATGAGGGAACATCCTATCATTATTTAGAGCCATCCCGGGAAATTGAATGCCATAAAGAGACGGTTGAGATCGTTGTTTCGTGTTTGAAACAAATGGGAATTCCATTTACAACAGGAAAAACATGGACAAGCGACGCCATATACAGAGAAACTCCAGATATGATTGAATTAAGACGAAACCAGGGATGTATAACCGTGGAAATGGAAGCGGCGGCTTTTTTTGCGGTGTCTCAGTATTACAATATTCCGCTTGCCCAGTTATTATATGCTGGCGATGATGTAAGCGGTGAGGTGTGGGATTCCCGAAATTGGAATACACAGGAGAATATACGATATAATTTAATTACCTCCGCGGTTGAAATCGTAAAGAAATTGTAATGAAAACACCGGATATATTGGAAAATCAATATATTCCGGTGCTTTTCTTTGTCCATGATACTTGGGGAAACAACAGATCCTCACCGTCATTACCACCTGTCTTTCTGACAGCGAGGAGAGATGGGAAGACAGGGAGATTGAGGCCGTCCGAGTCAAAATCGCGGACGGTGGTCTGATCCGGGTGTCATAAATGTCCGCATCGTGAAACAGGCACAGAAGGGAAGAGGGATCCGCGACTTCGCAGCTTTTTTGAAATGTGAAATCCCCTTTGGGATGGTAAGATATGGGCATGAAAGAACAGTTGGAGAAAGGAGCGGAATTATGTTCGTGATTTGTGACGAGAATACGAAAGTACCAGTGAAAGTGTGGCTTGCAGACAGGGGGCAGCTGGAGAGTACCTGCCTGGAACAGGCCTGCCATTTGGCCCAGCTTCCCTTTGTACATAAATGGGCTTGCCTGATGCCGGATACCCATGCCGGGAAGGGAATGCCCATCGGCGGGGTTATCGCCACAGACGGGGTGATCATCCCCAACGCGGTGGGCGTGGATATCGGATGCGGCATGAACTTTGTTTCCACAGACTTAAAGCTGGAGGAGATCCGCCCCGTAGTCACCGGCAGCGGGACCCTGGTACAGGCCATGATCTCTGATATCATGCGAAATGTTCCCGTAGGTTTCCGTTCCCACAAGGAACGCCAGCATTCCCGGGTTCTGGACCAGGCCATGGAGCAGGAGGAAAGGTACCGGGAGAATCCGGCGCTGTTTCCCCTGATTGAGGATGCCTATTACCAGGTGGGAACCTTGGGCGGAGGGAATCATTTTATTGAGCTTCAGGAGGACCAGAACGGATGTCTGGGGATCATGATCCACTCGGGAAGCCGCCACTTTGGAAAAGAAATCTGCGACTGTTACCACCAGAAGGCCAGGGAATTGAACGCCCGGTGGTACAGCCAGGTGCCCGATGAATACCGGCTGGCTTTTCTGCCGGTGGACACCCAGGAGGGGCAGGCATATATTACCTGGATGAACCTGGCTCTGGAGTATGCCTTTGAGAACCGGGAGCGGATGATGGAGCGTGTGAAGGAAGTGGTGGAGGCCAAGGCGCGGAAGTTCCTGGGCCATCCCGTGGAATTTGCCCGGGAGATCAACTGCCACCACAACTATGCAGCTCTGGAGAACCATTACGGAAAGGACGTGTGGGTTCACCGAAAGGGAGCAACCCGGGCCCGTGAGGGGGAAGTGGCTGTGATTCCGGGAGCCATGGGTTCCTACAGCTATGTGGTGAGGGGCAAAGGAAATCCGGAAAGCTTCTGCAGCTCCTCCCATGGGGCAGGCCGCGCCTACTCCAGAAAAGGCGCTATGGAGGCATTCACCTGCGAGCGGGTCATCACGGACTTAAAGGCCCAGGGTGTGGTTCTTGGCAAGAACAATAAGTCCGATGTGGCCGAAGAGTGCAGGTTCGCCTATAAGGATATCCGTGATGTGATGAAGAACCAGGAGGACCTGGTGGAGGCTGTGCTGGAGCTTAAGACGGTGGGGGTGGTGAAGGGATGATCCTACGATTGGTTCTTAGAAAAAGAGGGTTTTGTATAGCATCTTCCCCACCATGGCTGTTCATGGAATAATTAGCCGTAAAGGGCACTTTTCCAAAGCAGGACAAAAGCCGCATAACGCCCAAAATTTCCCTCCAATCGCTCAATGGAGTCCCGCACCCATTCACTTACAGCACTTCGAACCTGTATTTCGGATCTTGAAAACTTATATTCGTTTAAGGGAAGTAAAGCAAGAACTTTCAATTAGATTTCCCCGCTGATCAGTCATGGGCCAGTACCGTTATGGAGCCAGAGCATATAAGCATCTCCGCGGGTGATTCCAAATGGGAATATGCGGTTACGTTCACCCGCCTCATGTGAACAGTAACAGAAGATGGCGGCATGACATCAAAAGGAAAGATGTCGCGCTTGCAAAGAAGAAGGGGTAAGGATATAATAAAAACGGGGCTTTAATGGTCTTCAAAACAGAACAGAGAGGGCGAATGGTGTAATGATGAGTGAATATGAAGCGGGCTGGGATAAGCTTCTTAAGATTAGGACAAGCGGCAGGGATGACTCCAATTCCGATCAACACCATTATCCTTATGAACCGACGCCTTACTGTGTTCTGGAGAGGCTGGCGGACAGTGGTTATCTGGGAAAAAAGAACCGTCTTCTTGATTATGGAACAGGAAAAGGCCGGGTGTGCTTTTATCTGTCCTTCCAGACAGGCTGCAGGGCCGGGGGGATCGAGTACGATGAGAGGATCTATGCCCAGGCCGGGGCTAACCAGAGGACAGCGGCTTTCTGGAGAAGGACCAGTTTTGTCATGGCCAGGGCAGAGGAGTACCAGGTTCCCAGGGATGTTGACCGGTGTTATTTTTTTAACCCTTTTTCTGTGGAGATCCTGCAAAAGGCCCTGGCCAGGATCCTGGAATCTTACTATGAAGAACCAAGGGAGCTGCTGTTGTTCTTTTACTATCCGTCAGATGAATACGTGGCTTACCTGATGACCCGGGAACAGCTGATGTTTGTGGATGAGATAGACTGCGAAGATCTGTTCCCGGGAAAGGACGAGAGGGAGAAAATCTTAATATTTGAGGTGACCTGAGGCTGGTGTGGAAGACGGCGTTTGCCGTTTTGCGCCAGCCTCCTTTCTTTCAAACAACCCGGTCAGAACCTTCTGGTCTTCCCGGCGGCACATACAGTAATAAGTCACCGTTGCCTCCGGGTCAGCGATGGGTATCACTGCCCGGTTTGGCGGCATCCCTTCTCTCTTTATAACAATATCAGAGATAAAGGAGGGGAGGGCGGATGACTTTACAAGCTCATTAAAGGTAAAGCGTTCATCCTGCATGAGAAAGCGGGTGGATGGCATCTTTGACATGTGAAGCTGGTGCCAAAAGCCGATATGGGAATAGAGCAGCATGGTCTCACCGTCCAGGTCCCCAAAGTACAGTTCTTCGCGGTCAGACATGGGGTGCCCGGGGGGAAGGGAGAAGAACAGCCGCTCTGTGCCGTATTCCTGGGTAAAAAAATCCGGTGCCTGGATCTTAAAGGGCAGAACAATGATCTGGTAGGTTCCGTCGGAAAGTCCCTGGCGCAGCTGATCCGGTTCTTTTAAGTCACAGGCAATGGTCATGTCAGGGTACAGGGCAGACAAAAGAGGCGAGATGTCCCACAGCGGCGCTGGGGCGCAGGAGCCTACGGAGATGGTGTGTCTGCTTCGGTCAAAGGCCCGGACGTGAGCCACCAGCTCATCCATCTGAGCCAGCACTTTTCTGGCGTATTCCACTGCCAGCTCTCCGTTGGGATTCATGGTGACCCTGTTTTTCTGTCGGTGGAAAAGGGTTACCTTAAGCTCCTCTTCCAGCCGTTGGATGGAACGGCTGAGAGCTGACTGGGACAGGTGAAGTTCTTCAGCGGCCTTTGTCATGGTGCCGTGGGCGGCAATGGCGAGAAGATGTTCTAACTGGTAGAGCTCGATCATTTTGGCGGTCTCCTTAGGTTTTTGTGGTATAGGAATGCTTTATTATACTATATTTGCCTGACGCTTTCAATTATCAGTATGAATAAAACTCATAGTGGGTTGCGAAAAGGGCATTGTACTTTATGGAAAATACCTTTTATAATAGGGTCAGGAAATGGCTTAGTTTTCTGGCTTTCCGGCAGCGGGCGGCAGGTCGGGGACCCGTGCCGATACATTATTATACCAGGAGGAAGATAGGATGGAATACGCGGTATTAAACAACGGAGTAAGGATGCCAATGGAAGGGTTTGGAGTGTTCCAGGTAAGAGATAAGGAGGAGTGTAGGCGGTCCGTGTTGGATGCTATCCGCGCGGGATACCGGCTGATCGACACAGCGGCCTCCTATACCAATGAGGACGCGGTAGGCGAGGCGGTGAGGGAAGCCATCAGTGAGGGGATCTGTACCAGAGAAGAGCTGTTTATCACCTCCAAGATGTGGGTACAGGATATGGAGAATTATGACATGGCAAAGGCTGCCATCAACGCTTCCCTGGAGAAGACGGGGCTGGAATATCTGGATCTCTATCTGCTCCACCAGGCCATGAAGGATTATTTCAGCGCGTGGCGGGCCATGGAGGATGCCTATGAGGAAGGAAAACTGAGAGCCATCGGAGTCTCTAATTTCTATCCCCATGTGCTGACCAATTTCTGCGAGACCGTAAATGTGAGGCCGGCAGTGAACCAGATCGAGCTTCATCCTTATTACGCCCAGGAGAAGGCACTGGAGACCATGAAATATTATGGGGTACAGCCGGAGGCGTGGGCACCTCTGGGAGGGGGACGTTATAAGCCCTTTGAGGATGAGATGTTAAAAGGCATCGCCGGGGCTCACAAGAAGACCGTAGGCCAGGTGATCCTGCGGTGGAATGTTCAGAGAGGCGTGACCATTATCCCCAAATCCACTCACAAGGAGCGGATCCTGGAGAACTTTGATATCTGGGATTTTGTCCTGACTGACCAGGAGATGGAAAAGATCTCTTCTCTGGATATGGGATATGTGGGCACTGCCATCAAACACTTTGACCCGGACTTTGTGCGCATGTGCAACGGACGGAAGATCCATGACTAACCAGAAGCCCAGGAGCGGAGATTTAGGAGGGGCAGAAAACAGAGGGGAAAACGTTACAAGGAAGACCATGGAGGAAAATATATGGATCAGGGATATATCACATTAAATAATGGTGTCAAAATGCCCCAGCTGGGCTTTGGGACCATCGGCCAGTCCGGGGATCAGATCGTGGAAAATGTGGCCTTTGCCTTAAATAACGGTTATCAGCTCATCGACACCGCCAACCGGTACGGCAATGAGGCGGAGGTGGGAGAGGGCTTAAAAAAGTCCGGACTTAAGCGGGAAGACTATTTTTTGGAGACAAAGCTGGGCCCCACTTTATATGAGAACGATCAGGCCATTGACGGAACTTTAAAACGGCTCAAGGTGGATTACATTGATCTGATGATTTTACACCACCCAGTAAACAACTATATTTATGGGTATCAGATGCTGGAGAAGGCGTACAGAGAAGGAAAAATAAGGGCCATCGGCATCTCCAATTTTCCGGTAGAAAAGATCCAGGAGGTGCTGGACCAGTGCCAGGTTGTGCCGGCCCTGACGCAGGTGGAATGTCATCCGTACTATCCGGCAAAACTGGTGAAGCCGTTTTGTGATGAAAAGGGTATTGCCATCCAGGCATGGTATCCCTTAGGACATGGAAACACGGATATGCTTCAGGACCCGGTATTTACAGCCCTGGCGGAAAAATACCATAAATCCCCGGCCCAGGTTATCTTAAGATGGCATATCCAGATGGGATTTGCCATGGTTCCGGGAAGCCGGTCCTTTGAACACATAAGAGAGAACGCGCGGATTTTCGATTTCGTCCTGACAGAGGAGGAGATGGCCGGGATCGCTAAAGTCAGCCGCCAAGTTCCCTTCTACCAGGTGACACCGGAGTCTCTGGAAAGACTGGCCAAAACAAAATGTAATTTTGAGTAGGAAGGAGAGCGTCATGAGTATTTTATTTATCAACGGAAGCCCTAATAAAAACGGAAATACAGCGGCTCTGGCACAGGAGCTGTTAAAGGGAAAGGAATACGATACCCTGAATCTGACCGATTACAAGGTGTACAGCTACGGCCAGTCCTTTGAGGATGACCAGTTAGATGAAGTGATCTCCAGGATGAAGGAGGCGAAAGTCATTGTCATAGGTTCCCCTTTATATTGGCATAATATCTGCGGCGCTGTCCGCGATGTGCTGGACCGGTTCTACGGAAAGGTCAGCCAGGGTGAATTTTCCGGGAGAACCCTGTATTTCCTCTTCCAGGGAGCTGCCCCGGAGAAATGGATGCTGGAGGCAGGGGAGTACACCATGAACCGTTTTGCCAAGCTGTACGGCATGAATTACGGCGGCATGGCCACGGACAGGAGAGAGGCGGCGGAATTGTCGGGAAAAATACACTGATTGTTAGCTCTCAATATGCCCCGGGGCAGGCAGGGGGAAGGCTCCCCCCTGCCCCATTGTTTACAAAGGGCTTTCCGCCATATCTTCCCGGGACAGCTCCTCATAACTGTCCTTCAGCACCTTGCAGGATTCTCCCAGCCTTCTGGTTTCCTCCTGTGACAGAGACAATTTCAGCACTCTCTGAACCCCGTTTTTGTTGATGATGCAGGGGACTCCGGAAAATACGTCGGTCTGTCCGTATTCGCCTTTCAGCATGGCGGAGACGGTGAGGACGCTGTTTTCATCTCCCAGGATAGCCCGGGTGATTCTGGTCAGGGCCATGCCGATGCCGTAATAGGTGGCGTTTTTCGCTTCAATGATTCTGTAGGCAGCTCCCTGGACCTCCCGTTCAATTTCCGTCAGATGCTCCTGATCAATCTCCGGATTTTCTCCGCACAGTTCCAAAATAGATTTTGTGGCCACCTGGGCCTGGCTCCAGGGGACAAACTCACTGTCTCCATGTTCCCCCATAACGTAGGCATGGATATTTCTCGGATCCACCCGCAGGTATTCTCCCAGAAGATACCGGAGTCTGGCTGTGTCTAAGGCTGTGCCGGTTCCCAAAACTTTTCTGGGATTAAATCCTGAGAGCATGTAGGTGATCTTGGTCATGATGTCCACCGGATTGGTAGCCACCAGAAAGATTCCGTCAAATCCGGAAGCGGTTATGGGCTCTACGATGGATCGGAACACCTTGGCGTTGCGCTTAAGAAGGGCCAGCCGGGTCTCGCCCGGCCTCTGTGCCACTCCCGCGCAGATAACCGCGATATCCGCGTCGCGGCAGTCTTCGTACTCTCCCGCGTAGATTTTCATGTTGGATCCGGAAAACGCGAGCCCGTGATTTAAATCCATGGCTTCCCCTTCCGCTCTTTTTTTATCCAGATCAATAAGAACCATCTCGTCGCAGACATTTTGATTCAAAAGGGAGTAGGCATAGCTCATCCCCACCATACCGGTGCCTATGAGCACCACTTTCCGTTTATCATTTACCATATTCAGACCTCTTTTCTGTGTTCCAACCAATTTTACTTAATGTTTACCCTGTTTAGTATTCCGAATTGGGGAAAAAGTATTACTGGCTCACAGGAATGTTGCGCGTGAAGGAAAAGAATGCTAAAATGAAATACAGAAAAATGTTTTGAGGAGGAGAAAAAAATGGCTTTGATGCATGTGGATTTTTTTTCGGATGTGCTGGGGATGTGCGTGAATATGGATGTGATCATCCCCCAGAAGACCAAGGGACAGATCGGTATGGAGGGGGTCGGGGCGGACAAACCGTACAAGACCATGTATCTGCTCCACGGCATGAGTGACGACCAGACTATCTGGCAGAGGAGGACTTCCATTGAGCGGTATGTGAGCAAGCTGGGGATCGCGGTTGTGATGCCCACCACACACCTGGCCTTTTACACGGACACCACCTACGGGATGGCGTACTGGACCTTTATATCCCAGGAACTTCCAAAGATCTGCCGTGAGTTCTTTCCCCGCATGTCAACCAGGAGAGAGGATACCCTGGCGGCAGGGCTGTCCATGGGAGGCTACGGGGCGTGGAAGCTGGGGCTTGGGGCAAGTGAGACCTTCGGCGGGGCGGCGGCTCTGTCAGGGGCGCTGGATATAGTGGCGGATTACGCGAGGCATGGAAAGGATAAGAAGCTCCAGCTGTTTAAGGGGATCTTTGGCAGCGCTGAGGAGCTGAAGGGCTCTGACAATGACCTGTTTGCCCTGGCGGAAAAGCTGAAAGCGGAGAAAAAAGAACTGCCCCGGCTCTACGCATGGTGCGGCACAGAGGATTTTCTGTACGAGGGCAACTTAAGAGCCTGGGAACATGTGAAAAAGCTGGGCTATGATCTGACCCGCGAGGAATCCACGGGGGACCACCAGTGGAAATACTGGGACGCCAGGATCCAGGATGTGCTGCGGTGGTGGCTGGGGATTGAGACGGATCTTGCTTAAGCGGTAGGGCTGTTAACCCACAGGGCAGGGGAAAAAACAGTGACAAATGTAATCAACGAAGTGACGGCTGACATCTACCATGGTTTTCTTCTGTTTTGTATACTTGAGGTAATCAAAACAGAAGGAAAGGGGAATGGAGATGAATTGGATCCTGATTTTGTTCATATGGTTTGTGGCCCCCTTTGGGGAATTGGCGGTCATCATTGGACTGCTGGTGTCAAATGACAGGTATAAGAGGAGAGTACAGGAACTGGAGATGGCCAGGCTCCGCCCCGTTTTGACTGGCAGTAATGAGAGATGGAGGACCGAACCGGAAGGACAGAGGCCCACAGAAGCGGTGGGGGAACCGGAAAACGGAACGCCGGCAGAGACGGTGAGGGAACCGGAAAACGGAACGATGGCAGAGACGGTGAGAGAGCCGGAAGGCCAAATGCCTGGGAAAGGGGAACCGGAGACCGGCGTGACGGGAAAAACGGTTATGGAACCGGATAGAGAAGTGCCCGGGGCGGCGCAAAAGAGAGATGTCGAGCCGCCAGAGGAAACACCGGAGCGGCAGGGAACCCAACCGCGAAAAGAATCCCCGGGGCAGGAAAACAGTGCCGGGGAATGGGCGGCAAGGCAGCGGGTACCGGAGCCTGTTCTGTCCGGGAGTGGGGAATGGACAGAATCAAAAACCTTGAGGATACCGGCCAGACCGGGGAAGTCTGCTGGGCTGGGAATCCTC
>CAJUSJ010000093.1 GCA_910588865.1 uncultured Lachnospiraceae bacterium | reverse complement strand
GGATTGCAGGTACAGGGCACCGCTATCTCCCCGGCTGCACGGAAACTTTATGACTGGATCATGTTGTTGATTGTATATCATCTGACATAGTATAACCTGCCCCGCGGCTTTTGTCAAGCCGAAGCGCTTTAAAGAAGCCCTTGATCATCTGGGAACACTCCTGTCCGCAGAGTCCTGTCTCGGTCTCCACCTGGTGGTTAAACCCCGGCTCATGGAGCATATCCAGAACAGAACCCGCGCAGCCGGCCTTGGGGTTCATGCACCCCATGACCACCTTAGGGATCCTGGCCTGAACAATGGCGCCGGCACACATGGGACAGGGCTCTAAGGTCACATACATGACACACCCTTCCAGTCTCCAGTCCCCCATCTTTCTGCACGCTTTCCGTATGGCTATGATCTCCGCGTGAGCCAGGACATTTTTATCCACCGTTCTCCTGTTGTACCCCCGCCCTATGATCTTATCCTGATATACGATGACGCAGCCAATAGGGACCTCTCCTAAGGCCTCCGCCTTTTTTGCCTGCCTGATGGCTTCTTTCATATATTTTTCTTCTTTTGTCATAGCATCGCTTCCTCTTTCCGGCCCTGCCGCTCCTCATAATATCTGTTATAGTATAACCGAAACCGCCGGAAATGTTAACTGATTTCTGTCAGGTACGCATACTTGCCTGTGTACTGTAGCCCAGACGGATGTCTGTATACCAGTATCCGAAGCGCCCATCCCCCGCTGGCTGGATCTTTGACAGCACAAAATTTGGAAAACCGAACATGGCAGCCATATATTTTTCATTGCTGTAATAGTGGCCGGGGACTCCCAGAAGAAATCTGGGGTCGCCTTTGGGGTTGTTCAGTCTGGCAAGGATCAGATAGCGGTGGCTGTAGTATCCGTGAAGGAGGAAGCTGTTGTTTCCATATCCCCACACTTCCCTTGGAAGGAGGCCGATATCCTGGGGCTTGATGGTCAGGATATCGCATCCGCCGTTGTAGTCAAAGGCCTGGATCTTGGGATAGCTGTTATAAAAATGCTGCCACACCGTATCCATCCTGGGCTCTTCCTCCAGCCTTTCCTGTTCTGGCTGGGGCTGGCCGGGATTGGATTGTACCTGGCCAGAAGTTGGCTGGGGCTGGCCGGAATCTGCCCCCGGCTGGCTGTAGCCAGGCTTCGTCTGACCTGACTGGGGGGGCATCTGGCCAAAGCCCTGGCTGGGTTGACCGGATTCCGGCTGCTGACGGCCAGAAGCTGGCTGGGGCTGGTTGGGAGCTGGCTTCATCCCCCTCTGTCCCGGTTTGGGTCTGGTCTGGCTGAAATTCCGTCTCATCCAGAGGGACTCCGGCTCCGTCCTGGCAGGTTCCGTCCCCCTTTCACCAGATTCCTGTTCCGGCCACACCGCTCCCGGCTCTGCCGCGCCCGATTCCTGGTCTGGCCGCTTTACTCCCGGCTCTGATTCCCCGGATTTCTGATCCGGCCACACCTCCTCTGACACTGACGCTCCCCATTCCTGGTCTGGCTGCTTTGCATCCGGACCTGACGCTCCCGATTTCTGGTCACGCCCCATTGCTTCCGGCTCTGTTTCTCCGGGTTTCTGGCCCAACCACACCGCTCCCGACACTGACGCTCCCGACTCCCGGTCCGGCCATATCGCTTCCGTACCTGACACGTCCGATCCCTGGTCTGAACGGACCGCTTCCGAACCTGGCCCGCCGGGTCTTTGATCCAACTGAGGGGCCTGGGACCCTGGCCCGCCGGATTCCTGGTCTGGACGGGCCGCTTCCGGACTTGCCTCGCTAAGTCTCTGATCTAAGGGAGGGGCTTGGGGCCCTGACTCGCCGGATTCCTGGTCTGGACGAGCCGCTTCCGAACCTGCCCCGTCTGGTCCCTGATCCAACTGAGGGGCTTGGGACCCTGATCCGCCGGATTCCTGTTCCGGCTTGGCGGCTTCCGGCCTTGATCCGTCGGATCCCTGTTCCGGCCAGGCGGTTTTTGACCATGCCCCGCCGGATTCCCATTCCATCTGGACAGTCTCCGGCCTCATCTCCCCTGGTTTTTGTTCCATCCCCATAACTTCCGGCTGACTCTGTCCCATATTCTCCTTACTTGCCGGCAGTATATTCCAGTCAGACCGGCTCCACCAGCCCTGACCAGGTGAATCGGACTGGAAATGAGCTGATTGGGGCTGTGGGGGCTGGGAAAACGGAAGACCAGACGGGTGTGGCTGGGATGACCCCGGCCCGGATATCCACCCTTGTGAGGACGGCATCTCGTTTGATCTCATTGGAAATCCCTGACCTCCCGACGGCCGCTTCTGAAAAGGCGATATCCCGGATGGCCGAACCGGGCCGGACCGGGCCTGGGACTGGGGCATCTGCTGCTGTCTCGTCTGCTGTCTGGACGGTATGGATCGCGTCCTGGACAGCGGCAGGGGCTGGGGGCTCGGGGAAGTTTTTGACCGCTTCAGCGGCTCCCCTTCCCCCTCTGTTTTTACGTCGGTTGGAGCCTCCGCTCCATCCCCCTCCTTATTATCCTCTTTTTTACCCAGCTCCCCTCTTATGGGACTCACGGTTTCCAGCGGCTTTACCTCCATAACCTCCATCTCAGCCGGACGCAGGAACTGAGGCGGCCGGGGCTTTGCGGGGGGAATTGTGGATGACGGGACAGGGTCTGATTTCCGGCTTTGGGCTTCAATCTCTGCCTCTATGGCATCCGCTATGGAATTGTTAAGAGGCTCTTCTGATTCCTCCTTCTCCTTGGCCGGGGCTGATACCGGCGTAGGACCCGCCTCTTTTTTCTCCATCTGCTCTGAGGCAGCCTCCTCCAGCACCACCTCCGCGGCATGGGTCACGGCGTCTTCCCATATGGTGGTGTAGCTCTGCCACGAGTCAGTCAGATTGTGAACCGTCAATCCATAGCACTTGTCTATACTCTGTCCGGAACCCGCCACATTATTTATAGGCACAATGGCCCGAAATTCCCCCGCGCCGTTTCGGATAAAGATCTTTCCCACAAGGATCTCGTCTTGACCGCACAGCAGAAAGACACCGGTATCCTGGCTGCCGATATAGACATTTCTCACATTGACCTGAAGCTTGCACTGTCCGTTTCTGACCTCCAGCTTCGCGAAACCCACATTTTTTCCCTTAATTCCGCCTTCATAAGCATATATGTACGAAATCAGTCTCCGATAATTAGCCATATGATCACTCCTTTGCTTAATATTTTATGTAGTTACCCATTGAAAGTATGACATAAAAATGTTATCCTTATATATGAAGGTAAAAGAAAATAATTTTTATTTTTAAGGAGGGATTTTTTATGAGACTTTACCGGACCAAAGACTACGATGACATGAGCAGAAAGGCGGCCAATGTCATATCCGCTCAGGTGATCATGAAACCGGACTGTGTGCTGGGTCTGGCCACAGGTTCTTCTCCCATAGGCACCTACAAGCAGCTGATCGACTGGTATAACAAGGGGGATCTGGACTTTTCGCGGGTGAAATCTGTAAACCTGGACGAGTACAAGGGACTTCCCCGGGATAATGAACAGAGCTACTACTATTTTATGTACAATAATCTGTTTAAACATGTAAACATCAATCTTGACAACACCAATGTGCCAAACGGTATGGAGCCTGACTCTGACAAGGAGTGCGGACGCTATGAGAAGGTGATCGCTGACCTCGGCGGCGTTGACTTACAGCTTCTGGGCATGGGACATAACGGACATATCGGTTTCAATGAGCCGGACGACGTGTTCGCGAAGACCACTCACTGTGTTGATCTGGCGGAGAGTACCATTGAAGCCAACAAGCGCTTCTTCGCGTCAGCCGACGATGTTCCCAGACAGGCATACAGCATGGGAATCCAGACCATTATGCGGGCCAGGAAGATCCTGCTGATCGTCAGCGGAGAGGATAAGGCTGAAACCCTCCACAAGGCCCTGTGCGGCCCTGTCACCCCTCATGTCCCGGCTTCCATCCTCCAGTTCCACAATGACGTGGTGGTGGTGGCTGACGAGGCCGCTCTCTCCAAGATGCCCAAGTAAACCTTCACACACTTGGCATACCTGAATTCAGATCGCCTATTCGGCGGCAGAATTTTAAAGCAAACCCGGTATTCACACAAAAATCAGGAAAGAATTCTTGGATCCGTGAATTCTTCCCTGATTTTTTGTATGTTCCGCTATTATCCCGCGGATACGGCGTCACCCATGTTCCGCGAAATAATCCGAAAGTCCGGCAAACTGCTCCAGAGTTAAGGTCTCCCCTCTCACTGACGGCGGCAGGCCCAGGCTTTCAATGGCCGCTCCGATCATTTCCTTTGAAAAGGGAACCTCAGGAGAATTGTTAAGGCCATTTTGCAGGGTCTTGCGCCTCTGGTTAAAGGAGGCTCTGATCAGCCGGAACATGAGACCGGGATCCTTCACCTCCACCGGCGGTTTCTGGTGCCTGGTCAGGCGGATAACCGCTGAGCCCACATTTGGTCTTGGCATAAAGCAGTTGGGAGGCACATTGGCGGCAATGTAAGGTTTTGCGTAGTACCCTACCGCCAGGGAGAGAGCACCGTAATCTTTGCTCCCCGGCCCTGCCTGCATCCGGTCCGCCACCTCCTTCTGAACCATAACCGTTATGTTGTCCACGGGAACCTGGCTCTCAAACAGTCCCATGATAATAGGAGTGGTAATATAGTAGGGAAGATTGGCCACCACCTTTAAAGGGCGGGACTGGTTATAAACCCGGGCCAGCTCATTGATATCCACTTTTAGAATATCATCGTTTAAGATGGTGATGTTGTCATAGCCCTCTAAGGTCTCCGCCAAAATGGGAATCAGGTTTCTGTCGATCTCCACCGCCACCACATGGCGGGCCCGCTCTGCCAGGTACTGGGTCATGGTGCCGATTCCCGGGCCGATCTCCAGGACACAGTCATCCCCCGCGACCCCCGCGGCCCTGACGATCTTGTCCAGCACATGGGGATCTATAAGAAAATTCTGACCAAATTTTTTCTGAAATGTAAAGTTGTGCTTCTGTATGATCTCAATGGTTTTCTGAGGTGTCCCTAATCTGGACTGAGATGTCTGTTCCATAAACAGGCCTTCCTTTCTCCCGCTCCGCCGCGGGCTGGACCTTAAGGCTTCCTAAAGGGGCAGACCATACAGCTTTTTTGCGTTCTCATTGGTTATCCTGATAACCTCTTCCTCCGGGATCCTCTTGATCTGGCTGACCGCCTGGACAACATAGGGAAGATTCAGGGAAGAATTCCGTTTTCCCCGAAAGGGCACCGGAGCCAGATACGGGCAGTCTGTCTCCAGCACCAGCCGCTCCATGGGCATATATTCCACCACTTCTTTTAATTTTTTGGCGTTTTTAAATGTCAGCACGCCGCCTACGCCGATGTAAAACCCCATGGATAAGTATTCTCTGGCCAGCTCCACTCCGTAGGAAAAACAGTGGATCACGCCTCCCATGTCCCCTGCCCTCTGTTCCTTCATAATATCTAAGGTATCTTTTGCCGCGTCCCGGCTGTGGATGACCACAGGAAGCCCCACCTCTCTCGCCAGGCGGAGCTGGCGGACAAACCAGTGCTTCTGGATCTCCCGATCCGGCTCATCCCAGTAGTAATCCAGTCCGATCTCTCCCACAGCCACTACTTTGGGCTGTCTGGCCATGTCCTTAAGCCAGTCTAAAAGGTGGTCATTTAATTCTCCGGTCTCATTGGGATGAACCCCTGCGGCCCCGTAGACAAAGGCATAGCGCCTGGTCAGCTCCAGGGTACTTTTTGTGGTCTGGATGCTGGCTCCGATGTTGACCACCGCCTGGATCCCATTGGTAGGAAAGCTGGACAAAAGCTGGTCTCTGTCCTCATCAAACGCCTCGTCGTCATAGTGGGCGTGGGTATCAAATATCATAGCTGGTCTCCTTATTTCATTTTTAAACCGCCTGTCTCCTAAAAACCGGCAAAAGCTTCAACCGTACACTTTCCCTGGCCAGCAAACAGGCAATCCGAGAATCCGTCACATGGCTGCCCTGATCAGCGTCAACACCAGCAGGTGGGCAGGATAGAACACGTAGAAAAACCATTTCCACCTTTTATTGCCCCTGGTCCCGTTATACATGCGGATGGGAACAAAAGCCAGTATGGCCCCGGGCTCCCACAAAAGGCACAGGCTTCCAAATATGGTCTGCTGCCATGGATTGTCATATAGGAGGTAGAGCAGAACGATAAAAAACACGCCGAATACGCCGTAGTCGCATTTAAGCAGCAAGGCGGACAAGCAGCAGCCGGCAAAAACCGCCGCCTGTTTCCACCAGCTTCCCTCCTGCCCATACTTTTGGATTCCCCCTATGGCCACCAGTCCCAAAAGAAGGGTAATATACACATTTTGATACCATGGATAAAACCAGGTGTTGAACGCGGCTAGGTCAAAGGGGATCTCTGAAATCAGGGAAAAGATCAGAAGCCGCGTCCCGTATTTTTTTACGTCTCTGGTGTGGAGAAACCCTTCCACAATCAGATAGCAGAAGATGGGGAAGGCCATCCTGCCTATAAACCGCATTACCTTGTCCGCGTTCTGCCACAGGACCGCATATTGGGACTGTCCGCTCAACAATATGTGATTTTCGATGAGCGCCACTGCCGCGTGATCAATCACCATGGATATGACGGCGAGCATTTTCAGGGCATTGCCGCTCAACAGATCTCAGCCCCTGAAGGCATATCCTTCTCCGGTGTCATGAGAGCCAGATTCCCGTCAGCATCCTCGGCGCACAAAAGCATTCCCTCGGACATCTTGCCGGCCATCTCTCTGGGCGCTAAGTTCACCAGGACCATTACCTTCTTTCCCACCATGTCTTCTGGCCCGTAGTGGGCCTTGATGCCGCTGACGATCTGCCGCACCTGGCTTCCGATCTTCACCTGGCTGCACAGAAGCTTCCTGGACTTCTTCACCGCCTCGCAGGCTATGATCTCTCCCACCTGGAACTGAAGTTTCGCGAAATCGTCGTAGGTGATCTGCTCTTTTGGCTCAATATCCACAACTGCCTGCTCCGCCTCTTCCCCCGGTCCTTCTGTCCGGCCGCTGTCTTCCTGTCCGGCATCTGGTGACTCTTCCTTTGCCGCCTCTGCCGCCTGCCGCTCCTCTACCTTTGCCAGCACCTCTTTTATATCCATGCGGGCAAACAGGATCTCCGGCTTGTCTGTGACCTTACCGCCGTCAGGATACAGGCCAAAGGTGTCCATATCCTCCAGCGCTCTCTTCTCTGTGTTAAGCTGCGCCAGGATCTTCCCGGAGGTGTCCGGCATAAAGGGCTCCAGAAGAGAGGCTCCTATGGTGATGGCCTCCGCCAGATTGTAGAGCACCGTGGCCAGGCGGTCCTGTTTTGTCTCGTCCTTTGCCAGGGCCCAGGGCATGGTCTCGTCAATATACTTGTTGCTTCTGCGGAAAATACTGAAGATCTCACTGATAGCGTCCGCCACCCGAAGCTGCTCCATCTTCTCGTCCGCCTTTTTCACGGCCTCCAGCACCACGGCCTTCAAATCCCGGTCAACCTCTTCCTCCGCGCCTTTGTTGTTTACGGCCCCGCCGAAATACTTGTTTGACATGGAGATGGTTCTGTTCACCAGGTTCCCCAGGATGTTGGCCAGGTCGGAGTTAAGCCTCTCCACCAGAAGCTCCCAGGAAATGATCCCGTCATTGTCAAAGGGCATCTCGTGAAGTACAAAATACCGGACCGCGTCCACGCCGAAGAAATCCACCAGGGTGTCCGCGTAGAGCACATTTCCCCTGGATTTGCTCATCTTGCCGTCCCCCTGAAGAAGCCAGGGATGTCCAAACACCTGCTTTGGCAGGGGAAGGTTGAGAGCCATCAGAAAGATGGGCCAGTAAATGGTGTGGAAGCGGATGATGTCCTTGCCGATCAGGTGAAGGTCCGCTGGCCACAATTTCTTAAACTGGTCCGTGCCCTCTCCGCCGCAGTCGTAACCAATGCCGGTGATATAGTTAGTCAGGGCATCCAACCACACATAGGTAACGTGGCCGGGATCAAAGTCCACCGGAATCCCCCATGTAAAGGAGGTTCTGGACACGCACAGGTCCTGAAGTCCCGGCAGAAGGAAATTGTTCATCATCTCGTTCTTCCTGGACACTGGCTGGATAAATTCCGGATGGTCGTTGATATGCTTGATGAGACGGTCCGCGTATTTGCTCATCTTGAAGAAATAGGCTTCCTCTTTGGCCGGCTGCACTTCCCGCCCGCAGTCCGGGCACCTGCCATCCACCAGCTGGGACTCTGTAAAAAAGGACTCGCAGGGAGTACAGTAGAGTCCCTCATAGTATCCTTTGTAGATATCTCCCTGGTCGTACAGTTTCTTAAAAATTTTCCGCACCTGTCTCTCGTGGTCTTCATCTGTGGTGCGGATAAACTTGTCATAGGATGTGTTCATCAAATCCCAGATGGACTTTACCTGTCCCGCGATATTGTCCACATATTCCTTTGGGGTCACCCCGGCTGCCTGAGCTTTCAGCTCAATCTTCTGTCCATGCTCGTCTGTGCCTGTCTGGAAAAACACATCGTATCCCTGAGCCCTCTTGTACCTGGCGATGCTGTCCGCCAGGACGATCTCGTAGGTGTTTCCGATGTGGGGTTTTCCCGATGTGTAGGCAATAGCCGTTGTCATATAATAAGGCCTTCCGCAATCTTTACACATATCTTTTCCTCCTTGTTCGGTATCGGCACGCGGCACAAGCGCCACCTGCCAGGTCGTCGGAAAGCATCCTGGAAATGCCGCGCATTTGCCTTCCTCCTGAAAACTAAAAGTAAACTGTTCTTAGTGTACCTTCTAAAATATCTTTCGTCAATCTTTTTTCATGAGTTGTATTCCCGGCAAATATAAATTATACTATGAAGAGATTTACCGCGGCCTCTCCCGGTTTTGTCTGCCGCGGAAAATAAAGGAGGTAATCACCATGAACCATCGAAAACGCGCCATGACATTGATCATGTCCGCTATACTGATACTGACTATTTTGCTTGTCCCTGGATGCGGCCGCGGCTTACCCCAGGACGAGACCACCTATGAAACCTATACTGCCTCGTCACAGCAGAGCCAGCCTTCCCCCGTCTCTTTAAGCGAGGATGACCCAAAAGTCCTGGAAGCCAGGGCCGCGTTTGAGCAATTCTGCGACGACCTTTTTAAAAACCAGCTGTCCGATGACTTCTTAAGCCTTCATTATTCCCTGGCAGACCCTGCCTCATACGGCCTTGGGGACTGTCCCAGAACCTTTGGTGAGTTCTCCCTCCAGGGCCTCAAGGAAAGCGCGAAGCTGCAGAAGGAACAGCAGGCAGCCCTGGCCTCCATTCCCGAGGAGTTCCTCACCCAGGACCAGCAGCTCACCTACCGCGTTCTGGAGGCCTCCTTTGAGGCAGAGGAAGCCTTTGAGGGCCTGGAACTGTACTACCAGCCCCTGGCTCCCACAGTAGGTATCCAGGCTCAGCTCCCTGTGCTCCTGGCCGAGTATATTTTTTACAGCGCCCAGGATGTGGAAGACTACTTAGCCCTGCTCTCCACTATTGATTCCTATTATCAACAGCTTCTGGAATTTGAACAGGAAAAATCCCGGGCCGGCCTTTTTATGACCGACAGCTGCGTGGACACTATCACCGAGGACTGCCAGGCCTACCTGCTGCCGCCGGAAAACAATTTTCTCTCCGCCACATTTGACCAGCGGATCGATGCCATGGCAGACCTTACGGACCAGGAGAAGGCGGACTTCAAAGCCAGGAATCTTACGGTTCTGTCCGAGCACTTTATCCCTGCCTATGAGCTTCTGTTAAATGGCCTCGGTGACTTAAAGGGCACCTGTACCAATGAACAGGGACTGTGTTACTATCCCGAGGGCAAGAGGTATTATGAATACCTGGTACACTCCTCCACGGGCACCAACTATGACACCATCGACAAGCTGCGGGATGCCATCAACAACCAGATCAACTATGACGCCGCCGCCATGCATAAGCTCCTTGTGGATAATCCGGAACTGGGCCAGCAGCTGGACACTTATGAATTCGCCTACACCGAGCCCGGGGAGATCTTAGAGCATCTGAAAGAAGTGATCCAGAAGGATTTTCCCCTGCTGGAGTCTGCCAGCTACACCACAAAATATGTGCCGGAAGCTTTAGAGCAGACCTTAAGCCCCGCCTTTTTCCTGGTTCCCCCCATGGACCGGTACCTGGACTGCGTCATCTACATCAACAACGGCTCTGTGTCCACCTCCGGGGATCTGTACACCACACTGGCCCATGAGGGATACCCGGGCCACTTATACCAGAATGTATACTTTTTGTCTAACTGTGACTCTCCGGTGAGAAATGTACTGAATTTCAGCAGCTACAGCGAAGGCTGGGCCACTTATGTGGAAAATTACGCCTACACCACGGACAACGGCCTGTCCCCTGAGCTGGGCCAGCTCCTGGCCCACAACGCTTCTGCCACCCTGGCCCTCCACGCCATACTGGACATTAACATCAACTACTACGGCTGGTCCTTAGATCAGGTTTCCTCCTACTTAAATGAGACCTTTGGGATCACGGAGAGACAGGTGGCGGAGGATATCTACCAGTACATGCTGAGGGCTCCTGTGAATTACCTGAACTATTATGTAGGATATCTGGAGCTTGTCCTGATGAAAAACCAGGCCGAGGATACTCTTAAGGATCGTTTTGTCCTGAAAGATTTTAACCAGTTCATACTGGATATCGGACCCGCGCCGTTTACGGTGATCCGCCCCTACTTCCAGGAGTGGCTGAAAGCACAGGCAGCCGCGGCGGGAAACTGAGCAGGGCATAGCCTGGGGGGCACGCGCCGCTTTTGCGGCCATATTCCTCTCCGCCCCGTGTACAATCGAGTAGGGGAGGCTTTTTCCCCCTCGCTGTGCCGGGGCGGGGCCGTGCAAACGGCCATATTCCTCTCCGCCCCGTGTACATAAAAAAGAGCTGCCGCGGTTTTACTTCCGCGGCAGCCATGCTCACCTATTTTTCATAGTTATTGGTATATTCCAGGTAATCTTCCTCGCCCATGGTTATATTGGCGCTTGTATAGAGATCCCCGTTGACCAAAATCTTCAGCTTATCCAGCTCATAGTTCTCGATAAATGTGTTGGCGACAGCATTGAGCAGAAGCTGCTCCGTGGTCCCATCCGCCTGGGGGAACTGTGTCAGATCCAGGGTTCCGATCCTCTCGCCGTCTCCCGCGGCTTCCGCGCCGGGTCCTGCTTTCTCCCCGCCTTCAATGTCAAAGGCCGCTGCCTGGGTTCCTTCCTCCAGCACACCTTTCTCGATCAGACAGTTCACCAGCGCCTCCTCTGTCAGGGCCTCAAGGTCCACTGTCTCCCGGGCCAGGCCATCTTTGCCGCTGTTGATAAAATAGATAAATGCCATCTCATATACAGGGGCATCCTGATCCGGAAGCCTCTCTATGGCAGCGTTGCTCTCCCTCACCATCTCCGGCGTGATGCCGTCAGGGTTGCCTCCTCCGGCCTGGGGGATGGTCTCCGTGACCTGTGTAGGCGTACAGGCGGCCAGACAAAACGCCATCATAATTCCCGCAAAATACATGATCCATTTCTTCATGATCAAACATATCCTCCTTTAATGATCTTGCCAGCTTCGAAACCATCTGTTCAGTTTTGTCAGCGTCCTGACCAGCATCTCCAGTTCCTCCTGGTTCAGCCCGTCGGAGACGCTCTCGATCATGGCCCTGTGAAACCTGGCGTGATGCTCATAGGCCTCCCTCCCCTTTTCAGACAAGGAGATATAGACCTCCCGGCGGTCCGCGGTTCCCCGCTGCCGCGTCACATATCCTTTCTTCACCAGACTGTTCATGGCTATGGTCAGAGTCCCTACAGTGACAGACAAAAGACGGGCTATGGTAGACATATTCTTGGGATCACCGATTCCGATCGCTTCAATAACATGCATGTCATTGTTGGTCAGATCCTTATATTCATCAGTGATGATCGCTTTCTGCTCGATATCCATGATATCGCGAAACAGATTCACCAGTACTTCATTCAACGTTTGGTACGTATCCACGGTCTGTCCTTTCATCTGGCGGTTCTCAAAGCTTCCTGTCAACCCGAACCTCCGCTGTCCGCGGCTTTTCGGTGTCTTTTGGCAAACATAATCGTCGCCGTACAATCTCCGGCGCGGGTATTATTATAACTGATTTCCTCACACAGGGCAACTACCTAATCCTTATAGTTTTCTTAAAAAAAATGGTGAAAATGCCAGATATCTCCCCAATATTACGCTCATAATAACTCCCGCGGAGGTGGCAAGCAGCGCCCCCGGCAGCGTGTATCTTGTCTTTCTTATGCCCGCGGCGAGAAAATAAATGCTCATGGTGTAGAACACGGTTTCTGTACAGCTTAGCATCAGGGATGTTATCAGCCCAAGCTCCGAGTCCGGCCCATATTGCTTAAAAATGTCCAGGGCCAGACCTGTGGCCGCGCTGGAGGAAAACAGCTTCACCACTGCCACAGGAAGAAGCTGGGAAGGAAATCCCGCCTTCTGGGTCCATTGGCCCAGCCATCCAGCCGCCGCATCCATAAACCCCGACGACCGCAGCACTCCCACTCCCACCATAAGCCCCACTAAGGTGGGAAGAATCCCCGCCACTGTCTTGGCTCCCTCTTTCGCTCCCCTGACAAAATCGTCGTACACCGGACGTTTCATTAAAAGTCCGAAAACCACGATATACAACATGACCAGGGGCATGATATAGTCTGACAAATACAGTATTATTTTCATAAGATTCCTTGTCTCCCGCCAAAATATTTCTATTTGTAATCATATAAAGATTATTTGTTTTTTATTCCCCTTCCCCCTTTTCAAACAAAATCTCTTTGTGTAAAATAGGAATCGACATATGAAGGAGGTTTTTAACATGGACCTGTTATTTTTACAATATCCATCCTGTTCCACCTGCAAAAAGGCGAAAAAATGGCTGGATGAAAACAAGATCAGCTATACAGACCGTCCTATTAAAGAACAAAACCCGTCAGAGGAGGAGCTGCGGGCCTGGCACAAGAAAAGCGGCCTTCCTCTGAAAAGGTTCTTTAACACCAGCGGGATGCTTTACCGGGAACAGGGGCTGAAGGACAAGCTGCCCTCCATGAGCGAGGAGGACCAGCTCCGCCTTCTTTCCACTGACGGGATGCTGGTGAAACGGCCTCTGCTGATCGGAGAGGATTTTGTTCTCCCGGGATTTAAAGAAGCTGAGTGGAAGGAGGCGTTAAAACTGTGAATCAGATTGACCTTGAGGTCTTTAAACCGGACTTTTCGGAATTTAAGGAAAAGACCAGGGCTTTTTATGCCGGGGAGATGGACAAAGGAGCTTACAAAAGTTTTTCCGGCTACTTTGGAAGCTATGCCCAGAGAGGAGGCCAGGCCAACATGCTGCGGCTGCGCATGCCTGCCGGGGTGGTGACCAGGGAACGCATGAAATTTACCGCGGACATGGCGCGAAAGTACAAGGTTCCCCGCATCCATTTTACCACCTGCCAGACCATCCAGCTTCACGACTTAGGCCCTGACGCGGCGGGAAATATCATGGAGGCGGCGCTGGAGGCCGGGATCGTCACCTTAGGCGGCGGCGGAGACTATCCCCGCAATGTCATGTGTTCCCCCTTATCCGGCGTGGAGAAAGACGAGTTCTTTGACGTGCTCCCCTGGGCGCTGGCGGCCGGGGAATACCTTCTGACTTTTATCAAAGCTGAAAAGATGCCCAGGAAGCTGAAAGTGGGCTTCTCCAACTCCCTGGCCAACAAGACTCATGCCACCTTCCGGGACTTAGGCTTCACCGCCCGTCCAGACGGCAGATTTGACGTGTACAGCGCCGGAGGATTGGGCAATCAGCCGAAATTCGGCGTAAAGGTGGCAGAGGCCGTGGAACCGGAGAAGATCCTGTTCTATATCAAGGCCATGTGGCTCACCTTCCGGGCTTACGGCAATTATCAGAACCGGGGCAGAGCCAGGACCAGGTACATGCAGGATGCCCTGGGGGGACCGGAGGCTTACAGGAAAGCCTTTCTGGAGAAGCTGGAGGAAGTCTTTGCTTCCGGCGAGGACCTTGAGATACACCCGGACTGTACTCCTGTCAGGAAAAACGGAGACGGCACGGAAATCTCCCACAGCCGGGTTCTTTCTCAGAAACAATCCGGCCTTTACACCGTGGTGTGGCATCCCATAGGCGGACTGGCTGACCCGGACATGTTCTGTGCCGTCAGCGACGCTCTCGCCTCCATGCCAGAGGCGCAGCTGCGTCTGGCTCCCGACGAGACAGCTTATATCGTCAACCTGACCGGGTCCGAGGCCAAAAAACTGCTGGAACTGACAGACGACAGCGCAAAGACTCTGTTTGAGTCTTCCGTAAGCTGTATCGGCGCATCCACCTGCCAGCAGGGAATCCGGGATTCCCAGGTCCTTCTGTCAGCCTGTGTGGAGGCGGTCCGCTCCGCCAGGATCCCGGACAAGGCTCTGCCCCGCATCCACATCTCCGGATGCCCCTCCTCCTGCGGCACCCACCAGATCGGAGCCATAGGATTCCGGGGTGGGGCCAAGAAGGTGGACGGAGTCATGCAGCCTGCCTTCTCTCTCTATGTCAACGGAAACGACCGCCAGGGCAGCGAAGCCATGGGGCGGGAAGTGGGCGTCATGCTCCAGTCCGCCATCCCTGATTTCCTGGTAAAGCTGGGGACAGCTGTGGCGGAAAGCGGCATGGATTTTCAGGCATGGAAGGAAGCCCGGCCTCAGGGAATTGACGAGATCGCGGCAGATTTTCTGGCATAAGGAAGGGGCTGCCAGGAAATAACGATTTTTGCCCCTGATATGTAAGAAGGAGACAGTCCCTTATAAATTCAGGCTTTTTCAAGGTCCTGGATTTTTGCCGGACTGTCTCCTTTTTTCCTTCATATTTTTCGATTTCATAACATGGAACGGGGAGAAAATGGTTGTTGTTAGCCATCTTTTTTCTTTTTAATGGATAAATTTCAGGGGCAGCCCCTTTTGATATTGAATGTCCCATTCTTTTATCCAAGTTTGTAAATCCGTGTTTTCTTCTCGCCCTGCTCTTTCAGCAGTTCTTCCTGTACCATCTGCTTTAAAAGCCGCTTTGTAGTTGACTCCGCAAGCCCCAGCATTTCTCTTGCCTCTTTATTGGTGACTGCCCCATGCTCCTTCACGTAACTTAAAATCTTTTCCTGGCGTTCTTGGGTTATCGGCTTTTTATCGGCTTTTTTTATCGGCTTTTTATCGGCTTTTTTTATCGG
>CAJUSJ010000092.1 GCA_910588865.1 uncultured Lachnospiraceae bacterium | reverse complement strand
CCAAAATGTATACCTTGTGGCACAAAGTGCCCCGGCTCCAAAGGAGCATAAATTACGGTATGCCCTCGGGTATACATTTTGGCTATATTTTGTTAACAGAAAGATAGATCATTCGTTATGGTTTGGCATATGTCCCTTAAATTTATCAAAGGGCAGCCGCGGCTCACAAAAGCCGCGGCTGCCCTTGCCTGACACCGTCTCTTTCCAGACATTCCCATCATTTTTTAATGTCCCGGCAATTCATCTTTCAGGCAAGCACGCCTTTGATGTATTCCCCGATCTCCGGAACCTGGCAGTTCGCAAAGAAATATTCCTGGAACTTCTCGCCGCTGACAGCGGTCTTTAAGAAATCCTGGTCAATCTCTTTTAAAATGGTCATCATATCCTTGTGGGTGATCTCTTTCACCCCATCCAGGATCTTCTTGTTCCTCTGCTCCGGAACCACTCTCTCCTTGGGATATCCGCCGCCGCTCTCACATCCGAACAATTTTTCAAAAATATACTGCAGTCTCAGCTCAGCGCCCCATCCGAAGCCTTTGGCAAAGGGAAGTGCCACCGCGTTGCCGTCATTGATCTGGGCAAACATGTAGCCGTCCTCAGCATCCACGATGTGACCACAGAGAACCCCCGGAAACGCGTTGCAGGCCAGCATGGCTCCCTCGCCGGTGCCGCAGCCTGTCACCACATAGTCCGCTGCTTTGGAGTTCAGTAAAATGGCAGACAGAAGGCCGCACATTACATAAGTGAGCTGTGTCTCATCCTCTGCCGTATACATGCCGTAATTGTACACCGTGTGTCCCATGGGCTCCACGATCTTTTTCAGGTTTTCGCAGATCATGCCGTTTTTTGCCGCCTGGCTGTTTTCATTGATCAGTGCAATCTTCATCTTTCTTCTCCTTATATTTTGTATTTCATTCCTGGGAAGCCTTGGAGACTTCGATCCCCAGTTCCTCAAGCTGCTTGATATCCACTGGTGCCGGGGCTTCTGTCATGAGACAGGAAGCGTCTTTTACCTTGGGGAACGCGATGACGTCCCGGATACTGTCCGCCCCTACCATAAGCATGGCCACCCGGTCCAGGCCGTAGGCCAGTCCGGCGTGAGGCGGCACTCCGAATTTGAACGCGTCCAACAGGAAGCCGAACTGCTCTCTGGCCTGCTCCGGCGTAAATCCCAGAACCTCAAACATCTTGGCCTGGATGTCTGCCTGGTGAATCCTGACAGAACCGCCTCCCAACTCGGTGCCATTGAGCACGATATCGTAGGCTTTTGCCCGGACAGCTCCCGGATCTGTGTCGATCTTTCCCCAGTCTTCCTCCATGGGCATGGTAAATGGGTGATGCATGGCCACAAAACGGCCTTGTTCTTCCGAGTATTCCAGAAGAGGAAACTCTGTCACCCACACAAACTTAAATTCATCTTTCTTTAAAAGGTCCTGCTGCCTTGCCAGCTCCAGTCGGAGATTACCCAGAACATCCCACACCACTTTATTCTTGTCAGCGGCAAACAAAAGCAGATCTCCCGGCTGTCCGTCCATGGCTGCGGTCAAAGCCCGAAGCTGATCCTCGGTCATAAACTTGGCGAAAGAGGATTTGACAGAGCCGTCTGCCTGAATTGCCAGATAAGCAAGGCCTTTTGCCCCAAACCCCTTGGCAAATTCCACCAGCGCGTCGATCTTCTTCCTGGGCATGGCCCCCTGTCCTTTGGCGTTGATTCCCCGGACGCTGCCGCCCTGGGCTAAAGCATTTTTAAATACAGCGAACTCACATTCTTTTACCGTGCCGGAAACATCTTTCAGCTCCATGCCGAAGCGGAGATCCGGCTTGTCGGAACCAAAGCGGTCCATGGCTTCCTGCCAGGTCATCCTGGGGATGGGGATAGGAATCTCTATGTCCAGAAGTTCTTTGAACAGCTTGTGGATCAGCCGCTCATTGACATCAATCACATCGTCCACGTCCACAAAGGACAGCTCCATATCGATCTGGGTAAACTCCGGCTGCCTGTCAGCCCTTAAGTCCTCATCCCGGTAGCACCTGGCCAGCTGGAAATAACGGTCATAGCCAGAGCACATGAGAAGCTGCTTAAACAGCTGGGGTGACTGGGGCAGGGCGTAAAATGATCCCGGATGCACACGGCTGGGTACCAGGTAGTCCCTGGCTCCCTCCGGGGTACTCTTTATAAGGGTAGGGGTCTCAATCTCTAAAAATCCTTCTTCAGCCAGAAACTGTCTTGTCAGAACAGCGATCCTGCTGCGGAACATCATATTTCTCTGAATATCCGGCCTTCTTAAATCCAGGAACCGGTATTTGAGGCGAAGTTCTTCCTTGGTCTTTGAGTTCTCCTCAATGGGGAAGGGCGGTGTCTCGGACTCGGACAGGATTCTTAAGGATTCCGCCCTGATTTCGATGGCACCTGTGGCCAGATTTTCATTGACTCCGCCGGAGCGGGCCTCCACCCTGCCTGTGACGGCGATGACAAACTCGCTTCTCAGCTTTTCCGCTTTTCCGAAACTCTCTGCCCCGCAGTCGCTCTCCTCAAAAATAATCTGCAGGATACCGCTTCTGTCCCTCAGGTCCACGAAAATGATCCCGCCTTTGTTCCTGCTCTTCTGCACCCAGCCCATAACGGTAACATGTTCCCCGACATTGGCCGTGTTAAGCTCTGTACATCTGTGGGACCGCTTCAGCCCCATCATTGATTCTGCCATGATCTCCTCCATTCCGCGCGTGGTCTCCTCCACTGCCCCCTGTCCCAAAACCAGGGTTGTGGCCGCACGCGTCTGATCTTTCCTATTTCAGCGCTTCTCTGTAAAATTCCCTGATATCCGTGTAGCCGTCTTTTGCCAGCTGCTCCTTCTGGAACTTTTTGTTCTTGTTCATCTGAGCCACCAGCACCTGAGTTCCCTCTGCCCGCTGTTTCATGGCCTGGCTGATCACCTGGCTTAAGCGGCTGCTGTCAAGACCTTTTTCAAAGAGATAGGCCACCTTGTCAGCCTCAGTGGGAACCTGGAAATTCTGATCCATAAGGATGGTGACGATCCTCTCAAAACCGATGGAAAAGCCGCAGGCCGGGGTCTGTGTGCCTGTAAATTTTCCGATCATCTGGTCGTACCGGCCCCCTCCTGCCACAGAACCGCCGAAGCCCTCCATGGCTACCTCGAAAATGGTTCCCGTGTAGTAGGACATTCCCCTGACCAGAGTGGGGTCAAATTCAATGTTAAATTCCGCCACAGCCACATCCTTTACAGTGTCCATAATGTGGGCCAGCCCGTCGGTGACAGACCGGGGCATCACATCTTTTAAAATATCTCCCAGCTTCCGCACGCCGTCACTATCCTTTGCCGCGTCGGCGAAAAGCCCAAGGTATCTGTCCACCTGTTCCTCTGTATAGCCTGCCTCCAGAAGCTCTGCCTTCACACCCGCCTCACCGATCTTGTCCATCTTGTCCAGGATGATAAACACCTGGTCGCGGGACTCCTCCGGAAAGCCGCAGTATGCCGCCATGCCCTTTAAGATCCCTCTGTCATTGATCCTGACGGTAAAGGAATTGTCCGGGCAGATCCTTCCCAGAGCCGTGGTGGTCGCCAATATCAGCTCGATCTCCGCCAGGGAGGTGGCGTCTCCCAGAATGTCGATATCGCACTGTACAAACTGGCGGAAACGCCCTTTCTGAGGCCGGTCCGCCCTCCACACGCTGCCCATCTGCAGGGCCTTAAAGGGCGATGGAAGCTGGGCTCCGTTGTTGGCGTAATATCTGGCCAGGGGCAGCGTCAAGTCATATCTCAGGCCGCCATCCGCCAGGTCTGCCCCGGTCTTGGCTGTCTCTAAGTTCAGCTTCTCTCCTCTTTTTAAAATCTTGAATATCAATTTCTCATTATCCCCGCCCTGCTTGCTGGTAAGATTCTCGATGTGCTCCACACAGGGTGTCTCGATCTGGGAGAAACCGAATGCCCGGTAGGTCTCCTGGATCTGGCTCATCACATAGTTTCGGATCTGCATCTCTGCCGGCAGGATGTCTTTCATGCCGGTCACCGGCTTTTTCTTCAATGCCATGTCTGTTCTCCATTTCCTGCATATAAATGTCTGTTTTGTGTAAATGATTATACTATTGTCTTTGAAAATTGGCAATGGGATATTTCACACCAGATCATCCGCGAACTCCACCTGAATCTCCAAGTCAGGAATCTGGGGATTCCACTGCCGCACCAAAAGCTGAATCATCCATTCCGCCGACTCCATGGCAGCGTCGTAGAATCTCCGGCTGGATCTCATGGAATCTTCAAGGAGTTTCTGTCCCTCTCCAAGCTGGGCCTGGGACAGACGGACGCCGTCGCCGATGCTGTCGTTTTTCCAGTCATTTTTCCACAGCTGCTTTCCCGTCTCCTCCACCCTGCATTCTGTCAGTTGGGGCCAGGGGACCCTCACAAGCACATACCCCCGGCTGGAATCCGCGGCAAACTGGGCCAGGGCCAGATCAACCGTAAAAATGCCGATCCCCCGCACCTCGATCCAGGAAGTAATATTCTGATCATTGTCCTGGGCGTTCTCAATGACGAATTCCGTGCCGCTGACCTTCAGCACCTCCAGCCTGGACATTTCACGGACATCTCCGATGTTGATCATGCCGTAATTTGCCACATGATTTTTTTCCTCCGCGCTGTCAAACGCCATTTGATAATATTTGTCATAGGCCTCCTGTCTCCCCACATTATAGGCGGTTTCCATATCCAGAGGTTTCTCCCGGAGGAGAAAATACAGGCTGATTCCGATGACAGCCGCCAGCGCGGCAAAAAGTACAGAAAACACCATCTGTCCCCCGGAAAGTTTTTTCTTTTTCATACCCTTCACTCTTCCCCCTTAAACCGGACTTCTACATAGGCGCTCTGGCAGACGGACCTGGCCAGCTGCTCTACCTGTCTCTTGGCGGAAGCCTCCGCCTGTTCTGTCAGTTCCGGGTCTTCGGAAAATTCTGTCCGGATCTTCTCGTCAAGCTGGGTTCTGCTGTTGAGATATCCACGGTAGCCATCCCGCGCGTCGCCGTTGAACAGGGTTCTTTTCTTATATTCCGCACATATCTCCAATGTGCTGTTGTCAATATAAGGCTCAAATTCCGGCCTGGGGATCTCAATTACCAGCCGGTCATTTTCTTCATCATATATGGCTGTCGCCTGACTGAGATCCACGGTAAATACCCCTTCGCCTTTCAGGCTGTACAGCGCCGCGTAGCTGTCTCCCTGCTCATAGATGTCTGACAGCTTCATGTCAGCCAGCAGAACCTGCAGCCTGCCTGTGGTCTCCATCTGATTGGCGACCCGGACAGCGGTATCTTTGGCGCTGAGGCCTTCCTCTTTTCCCGCCTCGCCCCCTGCTGACAGCCCCTGGGCCGCTCCCTGGACGGTTCCGGCGGCGCTGCTGACTTTCTCTATGAGAGACAGGAGGATTGACTGTCTGACAAATGCCAGCAGGGCAAGAAATACCGCCGCAAATGCCATTATAGTAAGGATTCCAAAGCCGATCCTGCTTTTATTTAACATACTTGTTAAAGAATTGTCCCGGACTGCCGGTCTCTCCTCATCTGCCGCTGCCGGTCTCTTTCTCATCACCGCTTCCCCTCCTTCGGCTCTACCGTAATATAGTCGCCCCGCTTTATGGTGCTTCCGTCTGTCTCCTGAGAGACAGGAATGGTGATCTCTTCCTGGCCTTCACGCAAAAATTCCTCAATCCTGCCGATGATTCCTGTTTTCCTCACAATCCGGTAGCGGCTGGGGTCATTTAAAGTATATCGCAATGTCAGCTTCTGATCCTGGCGGAGTCGGATGGTGCCGGACACCTCCTGGCCATCTAGTTTATAGACGCACACCCCGTAATCGTCAGACCCGTCCAGGGTCACATGCCAAAACTTTTTCACCGGATGCCTGTCCAGGATCTTTTCGCCGTTCTTTTCCCATTTAGAAAAAGTCATTGTGTCTGTATAGCTCCCGTCCTCCTCCTTAGAGCCTTCCACATAATATCCCTGATCCGGCATAAGCGTCACTGCCACCTTGCGGTCTGGTTCCAGTATGTCGCCGTCCCGCGGCACAGCCCCTTCCTGGCTGTCATCAAATGCCACCTGGAGTTTTGCGTGGTCAATGGTCTTTTGGGTATAAGCTCTCACCTCCACTTTGCTGAAAGTGACGGTGATCTCTTTACAGGCCGCAAGATTGGCCTCCGCTTCTTCCCGGTCATAAATCTGGATCTTTTCCTGGGCCGGAAGCTTTTTGATATACCGTATCTGCTCTTTCCTTCCGCCTTCACTGTCAATCCTGACAATTTCCATTTTCAAGGCATAACCGTCCAGTATGGCGTCATTGGATATTGTGATGGTGATGTCCTGGTCCGTGCCTCCCAGCACCTGGTCAAACACCGTTCTGTTGTTTTGATTTCTCCAATCTGAAATCCATGTGCCCCTGCCCTTCTCCCCATAGGTCAGATTTTCGTTCTCCACGCCTCTGGTCGAAATGCCCAGCAGCGCCCCCTGCACAGTCTCATTGAGCACAACCTTCAGTGTTGGTTTATATTGGTCCACCTCACGGAAAATTTCATAGATATCCGCTCCTTCTATGCTGACGGTCTGCCTGACGCCTTGTCCCTCTTTTACCGTATATTCCGCGCCGTCTAAAACCTGAGATACCCAGCCTGTCCAGCCGCGGAATTTCATGGTGATCACAGCTCCCGCAGGCACCCGGCACGACTCTCCTGTAAGAACCCTTCCCTCTGTGCTGTATTCTATGGTTCCGCCTTTCTGGGGCTGAGGCAGATACACCTCCACCTCCTCATCAGGATAAAAAAGGATGGCCTCCTGAAATTTTTCCGCCGTGCCGCTGGAATCCGCGCGGTGAATCTCAATATCCCCGCTTCCTTTGGCATGATGGTAACCTGGTTCCGGCTCTGCTGTGTAATGAATTATGCTTCCATCGGAAAGATAAAGCTTCTCTGTCACAGCCCTGCCGTTGTATTCAAAGGTTACTTTCCCGTGTTCCGCCTCATATTGTGACGGGTCAAAAAGAAACTCGTCTCTGACAGGACGCAGTTCAACCGAGTATTCTTGGATGCTGCTGTCTGCCTGGCTGGCTTTAAACCGGACAAGCCCGTTTTCAGAGTAAAAGCTTTTTGGTACAGAGCTGACAAAAGAATATTTTTCCCAATCATAAAGATAATCAACCTCCAAAGACCGCGCGGGGCTGACCTGGATGGTCTTTCCCGTCACTTCCTGTTCGTTGATCTTCCATTTACCGTCCGCATCCTGTTTTCTCCCTGTGGTGTCTTTGTAAAAAGCGGTCAGGGAGAGGGTCCGTTTTTTAAACTGTCCCATAGGCATCACAGACAGTTCCCTGCCCGCGTATCCCTCTGGTATCCGCACAACCAGGGAGTCCTCCCCGTTCTCCCAGAAATGTTCCTCCGGGGCTGCCTTGCCGTCCTCCCAGGCATAGATGTGAAACCGGGCAAAACAATACAGCTCCCCTGCCGGGTGGAGGCACACTGGTTCACTGGCATAGAGGCAGTCCCCCGGATGGAGATAACAGTCCTGGAGGTCTGCCGGTTTTGTGCGTTCTTCATCCAGATAATAGGAAATTTCCAGATAAGGGTTATCACCGAATGTCACATGGATACCCTCCGGATGGGCGTCTCCTTCCTGATTTTCATTCTCTTTGTCCTCACCAGCCCCGTCATATTGATAGAATCCTTCTTCATCCAGACGCCCCGCGTCTCTCAGCTCTGTGTAAGTCCTCACATCCTCCTCCGGGAAAATACCAGAGTATTTTAGAGCCAGGTCCTCGGCGGCGGCGCAGCCTGACAGCATGGTTACGGATAGGGCAAAAATCGTAACCGCCGCTTTGTGAATATTCAGGATATAACCTAAACGGTGCGCGTTCATATTCCTTCTCCTTAGTCAAACCATAACCTTTCCCAGCGTTCCTCCGCTCGCCGGGGCGGGGCCGCTTTAGCGGCCATATTCCTCTCCAATCCGTGCGCGTAAAAAATACTGGAGCAGGTGTTACCTGCCCCTATGCTTTTCTTTCCTTTTTCGCTGTTTCAGCTCAAACTGCCGCTGTCTTTCTGCCTCCCGTTGTTCCCGGCTCACAATTTTGCGTTCAGTTTTCAACTGCTCCTGCTGTAATTTCAAAGCCTGCCGCGATTTTGTTCCTATCCCGGAATTATGTACCTGTTTTCGCGCTTCACGCTGTACCCGCTTAGGATTGCGGCCTGTTTCTTTTACATCAGCTGCCACAGCCGGACTAAATCTCAGCCGATCGTAATTTTTCAGAACGAAATCATATGTTTCATAATCTTTGGGTTCCGTGCCGAATGTAACTTTACATACAGATAATTCACCCCCTGATATGCGTTCAAAAACACCTGCCCAAAATGGTTCCTCAAAAAATACTGTCAGTCTGCCCAATACTTTGTCCATGACAATTCCTCCTTAAAATAATTGTACTGAACAAAGAATGGACGACCCTAAGGAGGGAGGGCTACTTACACCAAATCGGCGCGACTGGACTACCTACCAGTTCTGCAAGATTACCTTGCGTTGTGTTTTTATCTTTGCCTTTATATATTACCACATAAACATCCGATTTTCCATAAAATATGGCAATCTTCTTACTGCCGTGAACTGCTATATTGGCATTACATCCAGTTTCACTAAAGTCTATCTTCACCGGGGGCATATCTGCTTCTTTTTCGCTATCGAATCCAAGCTCCATCCGCTCCCACCATGTAGCCGTCTGGTGTCCTGGTATTGGCGGCCATGGCTCCGTCAGGGTTCAGATAATACCACTTTCCTCCAACTTGAATCCAGCCTGTAGCCATGGCACCATCGGTATTTAAGTAATACCATATGCCGGACATCTGAATCCAACCTGTGGCCATAACTCCGTCAGGTCTCAGATAATACCACCGATCCGAGATCCAGACCCAGCCTGTAGCCATGGCACCGGAATCAGGGGTCAAATAGTACCATCGGTCGCTGAGGAGAATCCAGCCTTCCACCATGTATCCTTCATGGTCAAAGCGGTAAACAGCCCCATTGATTCTGGCCCACTGGTTTTGGGGATAGCTCTTATCCGGTTTTTCCAGCCACCATCCTCTTATATCTCTTCGCCATGTCCCTGTGAGAACAGCCCCGGAACCGGGTTCATCGTTGCCTGGCGCTGCCGGGGAGCCATTAAAAACTCCTTCGGTTCCTTTGGAGCTGCCTGAGCCGCTGCTGCCGCCAGAGTTCCCTCCCGGACCACCGCTTCCACTGGAACCGCTGGAACCGCTGCCTCCTGACCCGCCATTTCCACCGCCAGAACCGCCAGAACCACCAGTGCCTCCGATTTCACTTCCGCCGATTCCCAGTCCGCCTCCGATTCCTCCAGTCCCGTCGCTTCCAGAACCACCTTCTCCGCTGCCTTCTGTTCCTTCTCCTACGTCCCCCGTCTCGTGATCCCCGTTTTCGTCGTCCTCTCCATTTTCAGATCCGCCTTCTCCCGGGTTTCCGTAATCTCCTCCAGTGCCAGTACCACTTTCTTCGGTTCCGCCTGTTCCTTTATCTCCAGACTCCCCAGCACCGCTTTCCGGTTGTCCGGTTCCTTCCGCTCCCTCACTTCCGGGTTTCCCGGTACCACTTTCTCCTCCATCGCCATTCTCGCTTGTTCCTTCATCTCCAGGCTTCTCCGTATCGCTTCCGCTGCCAGCGCTTCCATCCTGACCATCTTTCTGTCCGTCCAGAACAGTCTTCCTGATCTCCAAGTCCTCTATATCCTCCGGGTACTCAGCCGGATAGGTATAGAAGGTCAGTTTCTTTCTATCCGTCACATACCATGTCACCTGTCCATCATGTACTATAGGCTGGCAGTCTGACAAGTTGCCTTCAAAGGTTTTAACCCCACACAGCTGATCTCCCTCCCCGTCGATAAATGTCACATTTACCAGGTTGGGCCATTCTGAAACCATATACTTTTTATCAGAAGCAGAATAAACCGTCTCCCACATAAGGGCAAACAAATTATCGGAAATCTTTGTCAGCATGGGATTTCCCCCGCAGGTAGTTCCTCCCTCGTCATAATCTGTCACCTGGACTTTCTTGAGTTTTTTGGTATCCTCCACTTCATCCTTTTTGATTACCCTGAGAAATACATTAAAAATATAACTCTCCTCAAAATTTTCCTGGTCAATGGATGCGCCGGCTATGAGATAGCTGCTGTCAGACAGCTCCAGACCTCCCAGGGTAAGACCTGTATAATTTTCCCCAAATTCCCCCTTGATCGGATAAATATTCCGCCTGATAAGGGGAGTTCCCCCCATATCTTCTGCCTGGTGACAGCCCATAATCACGGCTCTCGCTGGAAAACCATCGCCATGATCTATGGTGATCACCTGATCACCTGAAACCTTTAGGAACTGATTAAATGAATGGGACACATAGGTCTCGGTCCGCCCATAATCTTCCAGTGAGGCCACCATGGCATCGGTGTTAACCACAAGGGACATATTCTCCTGATGTCTTACTCCGTCCCGTGACGTGTACTTGATATGGGAAGTATGTATGTAAAGATTGGGGCCTCTCTTATCCATACGAAGGCTTCCGCTCGCAAATGGGTTTGTTGTCCCCAGACCGTAGAAACTGGCAGAATCCAGGCGCTCCATGCCCTTGCTGTACTTGACAACCCGGACTACTTCCTTATCATCTTGTTCATTCAGATTCTTCTGGCCAAAGACAATATAAAAATATTCTTCTTCCTCATAAAACCCGCCAAAGACAGGAAGCTCCATGGGGATCTCCCAGCTTCTGAGCAACTGATACTCCGGGTCGTACTCCTCTGTCACCACCTGCTTTCTTTCCTGAGAGTACTCTGTCCGAAAGAGATTGCCGGTTTCTCCGGTCCACAGATAAGACCAGACCGTTTTTTGCGGAAAAGTGTGATAATAATGGCCATGAGCATTGTAGGTGCTGACAAAACCGGTCCCCTCTGACTCCTCTATGGGAACCGGAACCATATGGTCCATTTTCTCATAAACCAGTTCCGTCTCCTTGGAAAACGCCATCTGATCCAGGTATTGTACTTCTTTTGGAATAAACGCTGACGTAATGGCTGTATAGGTAAAAGCCTTTCTCTCAATCCTCCTTAAGTTTTCGGGAAATTCTATATGAGCCAGGCTAAGGCAGTAGTTAAACGCGTTTTCTCCGATTTTCGTCACGCTCTCCGGAAGCTCCACGCTGACCAGATTCTTGCAGCTGGCGAAAGCGCTTCTTCCGATGGCCGTGATGCCATCCTCTATGACCAATTTTTTCAAATCCTCACAGAGCCAGTTTATATTCCAATTTTTCCCTTCATAGGGCGGCTCCGGGTCAACTCCTATGATGTAGCTTTGCCCCATATCCGGAATGTCCCTGTCCCCGCTGACCGTCAGGACACCATCACTGGTCATAACCCATCTCAGATGATCATCATAGGTATCCTTGGCTATAGGGATAGTCCCTGACAGGTTGGGGGCATTTGGAAAAAGCTCCTCCCACAATGGTTGTCACACTGTCCGGTATCACCACGTCGGTCAGGCTCTCGCATCCATAAAACGCGTTGCTGTCAATCCTTTTCACCCCATCCGGAATCGTGACACCAGTGAGGCTTTTACAGCCACAGAAAGCTTTCGCGCCGATCCTTGTCAAGGTGTCGGGCAGCTCTACAGAGACAAGACCGTCACAAAAGGCAAAGGCGCTTTCTCCGATAACCGTGATTCCCTCAGGCAGGCTTACATGGGAGACCTTTTCACAACTATCAAAAGCATAAGCGCCAATAGTTGTCAACCCTTCTCCTATGTCAATCTCCTGGATCATATCAAAACAGGAATACCACTGAAAATCCGTCCAATCGGTTCCATCAGGCATAGGACCCTCACCTTCCAGCGCCAGCACTCCCCCGCGGTCCAGGTTCCACTTCACATTCTCACCCAAAAGCCCCCTGGACACCGGAATCTCATCAGAGAGCAGGGGACACTGACCAAAGGCTTTCCCGTCAATATTGAGCACCGTGTCCGGCAGTTCCACCTGACTTAAACTGGCACAGTTCCAAAATGCCCTCTCCCCGATATGATTCACGCTGTCCGGCAGTTCCACGGCCCGGAGATATCGATATCCGGCAAACAGATGAGCGCCGATGCTGGTTATTCCATCTTCAAAAATAACCTCTTCAATGTCATTCTTATAGGGATACCAGGGAATCGCGTTTTCTCCGGTGTAGTCGGGAAGCTCTCCCTCGCCGCTGAAAATCATCACCCCGTCTTCATTCAGGCTCCACAAAACTCCGTCCCCATACTGACCCTCCCTGACGGTCTTTTTGTCTTTCCAGAAGATTTCCGACACCAGATCCTGAAAGAAATTCTGTTCCTCCATCATCTCCGCATCCGATCCTGTGGCTGGTTCCTTCCCATAATCCTCAGCCCGCTTCTGGTCCGTGACCGCCTCTTCGCTTGGTGGTTCTTTGATGGCAGCAGCAGCCGGAGCCATATCCGCCGCTGTCATGGCCAGCGCTACAAGAATTGCTACCCTGGCTTTAAGGTTTCTCAGATTGTTTGTCATAGGACCACTCTCCTTCCTGATTATAATCATCTCTGTCTCACTTTATAGACCAAGTATAATCCTTGTCAGGAAAGATTTGGTCGCTTTCAAAGCGACAAAGCTTTGTCTTCGCGAAGCCCCCTGAAAGGCTGCCTTACCGGACTTTTTTCCGCGCCTTGCTTTGTCCATATCAAGTAGGGGAGATCCTTCCCCCTACTCGCCGGGGCGGGGCCGCGCAAACGGCCACATTTCCTTTCCGCCCTGTGTACAATCGAGTAGGGGAGGCTCTTCCCCCCTACTCGCTGTGCCGGGGCGGGACCGCTTTAGCGGCCATACTCCTCTCCGCCCCGTGTACATAGAAAAAGACCGGTCTATACAAGGCAAACCGGTCTTTTGAGTCAAAAAACAGTCAAATTTCTTGACATCTAATTTTCATGTTCCTATGATAATAACTTCTTTCCATCATTTTTGAATGTAATAACGATTACTTTTTACTCATAGGTACAATCTGTAACGTATATCCCAAAGGAGTTAAAATTTTTAAAAGACTGTCAATCTGAGGCGAATGGACGGAAGCTTCCATTCGGGCAATAACAGGTTGTTTGACATTGCACATTTCGGCTAATTGGGATTGCGTGAGTCCCTTTTCTTCACGTATTGCCACCATTGTACGAATCAGGTCTTTTTCCAACTCAATAGCATTTTGATTTTCTTTGTCGATAGATAAATCATTTTTCAATTCTTTCCATGTAGTCATATTACTTCTTCCTTTCCAAATAATCCTTCAAATTCCTTCTTGCCTGTTCTATTTCATGTTTTGGCGTTTTTTGTGTCTTCAACCCTTGTTCCCAACTCCTCAAGCATATCCATATATGCCACAATTTTATTGAAATTAATTCGACACTCTTTACTTTAAAAGTCCGCCGCCGAAGGCGGCATGAATTCAGGTATGCCAAGTGTGCCCGCCAGACTTTCATGGGTGGTGGCGCATCCGCTGCCGGGCGCATGAAGGTTTACTTGAAGCAGCTTTGGCGTTCAATTCTTTAATATAGTCAGCTATTTCAGACTTTCCATTTTTATCTTCATAAAATTCAATTTCGTACATAGTATGTTCCTTTCTTAAAATCATTATAGCAAATTTGCTATAATAGTTCAATAAGAAATATGTAGATTTTCTGTTTATCACATCAAGGGACTCAGAACATATTGACTGACAGTCTATGTTCCAGGAAAGAGGCTGGAATCAATAAAATGATTTCGTCTTCAAAAACATGTATCCAAGCCGTTCAACTGTATTGACCAGCTTGGATACATATCATAACGATAAACGTAAGTTCTATCTCTAAAACCGATTTAGAAATGACAGACAATGTTGCTAAAGGCCTGCCTGTCTGGAAAACATTACATCACTTGCCCTCAGCCGCCTCTAACGCATTTTGATAATAAAGAGCCTTGGGAAAGCCATGAATAAAATGCTATTTTAAATTTTCTATCATCTTATCACGATCCGATGATAGATTGTACACACCTTCTTTTTAATCTCAAATATCAAAGGATCTTTCACCAAAGATAACAATAAGATATATCCTCCAAAATACAGACACGCCGAAATCGCCATTGTTATGAATGAGGACCAACCCATCCATTTTACCCAAAATGAAATCAACACACTTATTGCCGCAGCGACGACAACATAAACATACGAGCGCCTAATAAATATATTTTTAATATCATTTTTTAGAAAATAAAACTGAACGATCCACACCACAATTTCTGCCACAAGAGTCCCCATAGCCGCTCCTGCGGCAGCAAATAAAGGAATCATCAAAACATTTAGAAAGAGATCAACCACTGCTCCTGCTATTTCTGAGTAAAGAACATATTTTTCTTTTCCCATGGGTACAAGCATTTGAATTCCCATAATATTAGTCAAACCGATAAATATTAGTGTCGGCATAATGATCTGCATAGGGACAATGGAGCCTTCATAAGCTTTCCCTGATAAAAAATAAATACTTTCTTTAGCAAATAACACAAAATAAACACATAGTGGAACAGCAATAAGAAAAACAAAATTTATGGCCTTTGCCGCAATATCATGAAATTTATCCTTAAGCCCATTCTCAATATAATAAGAAACTCTTGGTAACAAGACAGTCCCAAGAGATGTTACCAGACCCAAAAGGATCCCCTTTATTTTAACTGCCGCATTGTAATATCCTACATCTATATCTGATTTCATGAATCCGAGCATGACCGCATCCAGATTAGTATAGATGGTAGACGCACAGGACATTGCGAAAAAAACAGATATCGCTTTTACATGCCTTCTTAATCTATATGGTCCTGAAGGAGATATATCTATATAATTACGAACATTACAAAAATTAAGAATATTCGAGGCTGAAGACGCAAATATAGTAATAGCCCCATAACGCACATAATCTTTTGGTTCACGCACCAAAAAAAACATGGCAATCACCGCAACCAGTTTAAATAGCATAGAACGTATTGTGATATAAGTATACTGTTCAAGAGCTTTATATAGCCATTCCATGCCTATCGCATTAAACAATATTAACAAGCTGATAACAATAAACAAAGATTTTTCATTATTAAGTCTCGGTATATATATAACAGCCATATATAACACCATACATACCAGAATACTCATAATCAAGTTAATCAAAAACAATTCTTGTACAGTTCGGCTAAGTTCTCTTCGGTCATCTCGAACTCTGGCGCATGCTCGAATCCCATAAACAGGTATCCCCAGTTGCGCAAACATCGCAAAATA
>CAJUSJ010000091.1 GCA_910588865.1 uncultured Lachnospiraceae bacterium | reverse complement strand
TGACACCTGGACCTGGGAGATGTTTAAGGCCCTGGCAATCTCTGTCTGAGTCTGATTTTCGTAGTAGCGGCGCAGAATGATCTCCCTTTCCTTTCCATCCAGTTCCCGTATCAGTCCCTCCAGCACCATATGGTTTAGGAGACGCTCCTGGTCCTGATTGTTGTCCTCGATCTTGTCCATGAGGCACAATCCGCTGTCATCTTCCTTTTGTATGGTCTTGTACAGAGACTCCACCTCTGCCCCGGCTTCCATGGAGGCCGCCACCTCCTCCTTGCTGGCCCCAAGCTCCCGGGCAATCTCCTCCACCGTAGGCTCCCGCCCCAGCGCGTAAGTCATGGTCTCCCTGGCCGCCCTGGCCCGCATCCCCATTTCCTTTAAGGAGCGGCTGACCTTGATCATGCCGTCGTCCCGAATAAACCGTTTGATCTCTCCGCAGATCATCGGCACCGCATAAGTCGAGAACCGCACTTCATAGGATAAGTCAAATTTGTCAATAGCCTTTATGAGCCCAATACTCCCTATCTGGAAGAGATCATCCATCTCGTATCCCCGGCCCTGGAATCTTCGGACAATACTCCAGATCAGACCCATATTGTCCAGTACAAGCTGATCCCTGGCCTCTTTATCTCCCTGGTGCGCTCTGTCTATAAGAGTCATGGTCTCATCCATGGAGGTCACCTGCCTATCTGTTTTTTCATGGTCACCCAGGTTCCTTCTCCCGGCGTGGACAGGACCTCCACCTGATCCATAAATGCCTCCATAAAGGAAAAGCCCATGCCTGACCGCTCTCCTGTCACATCTGTGGTGTACATGGGTTCCATGGCTTTTTTTACATCCTGTATTCCCACTCCCCGGTCTCTCACCGTCACGGTCAGCTCCCGGCCTTCTATGGCCACCTCTATGTAGATGATCCCGGCCTTTCCCTGGTATCCGTGGATCACCCCGTTGGTCACCGCCTCCGACACGGCGGTCTTTACATCGTCGATCTCCTCCATGGTTGGGTCCATGCGGCTCATGAACATGGCCACCGCCACCCTGGCAAACTCCTCGTTTTCGGAAAGGCTTTCCAGCTCCATCCTCATGATCTCTTTTTTCTTTTCACCCTCACACTGGTTTTCCCGCCTTATCTCTGTTCCCATAGCTTCCCTCCTGGTATCATTTGCCTTCCTCCACCTTCAATGGCCGCTTCCTTGGAATCGTAGCAAGGCACCAGCTTTCCGATCCCTCCGATGTTCAGTACCCGGAGGATCCGGGGTCCCGCGCCGTAGATGGCCACCTTTCCTCCGCTTCCCTCCATCTGCTTGTACCGGTTCAGCAGGATCCCGATTCCCGAGGAATCCATAAAAACCGTTTTGCTAAAGTCAAATACCAGTCTGGTAATATAATTTTCCGCCAGCAGAAGGTCTGTCTCATACCGCAGATTTCTGCAGTTGTGATGATCCAGCTCCCCTGGCAGATGAATGACCAGCGCCTGCCCTCTGGCCTCGTAGGTAAACGCGGATTCTGTCATACATTGATTCTCCTTCCAGTTATATAGTAAACCTTCACGCGTCCGGCAGAGGATGCGCCTCCTCACATGAAAGTCCGGCGGGCGCGCTTGGCATCCCTGAATGCATGCCGCCTATTCGGCGGCGGACTTTTAAAGTAAACCTTCACGCGCCCGGCGGCGGCCATATTCCTCTCCGCCCCGTGTCCATAAAAGAAGACACCACAAAAAATCATTTCGCGGTGTCTTCTGTATCTTCAATATCCTCTCGCTTCTTTGGCCAATGCCGCCAGCTCTGTGTTGGGGTAATTCATGATCACCTGTCCAAAAAGCTCGTTGGCCCGGTCCCTCTCGTCTCTGGACTGGCAGATCAGAGCCATGTCGTAAATCACCTGAGGGTTGTCCCCTTTGATGGCAAGGCTTTTCTGGTAGTAGTCCAGGGCGCTGTCCTGGTTGCCCGCGTCCCTGGCCTCGTTGCCCATATTGGCCAGAACCTGATACCCTTCTGTCTCCATGTAAGACCGGACCTCCGCCACCACGGCAGCCATATCCGGGTCCGTGATCAGGCTCCCGTCCATATCCGCATAGGTGGCGGCCACCGTATTCATATCCTCTGCCCCATAGGCCCTCATGATCCACACCAGCCTCTGGTACTGCCTGACAACGCTTTCTTCGTCCGCCTGCATGGCCTGCAGATCCGACACAGCGGTGTCCCGCTCCGTCTCCATGGCAGCCATCTGCTCCCTCAAGGAATCCAGCTCCATGCTCTTTTGGTTCACCTGCTCCAGCACTCCGGACAGCTCCTGGTTGTGCCTGTAATTCAGCCCTCTCTCCACAGCCGGCATCACCAGAAACCAGATCACGGCAGCGCCTAAGACAAGTCCTGCCATCATGTTCAGGATGGTCAGCCAGCCTGTGGTCTCCTTGTAGGTCGGGGGAAGGATCACATCATCATCCTGCATCTGCCGGTGGGAAAACGCGGTGTCCATCTTCTTCTTCTCCACCTCCGCCCGCCCGGTATTGGCCTTGACAATGGACATATACCACAGAGCTTTTGGGTGGTTCTTGTCGATCTGCAATACCTTCTGCAAGGATTTGCCTGCCTTGGTATAATCTCCATGCCCCATGTGCAGCAGGGCCAGGACCAGATGGGCTTTAACAAAATGGGGATTAAACTCCACCACCCTGCCTAAAAGCAGGATGGCCAGGTCATCGCTTCCGGTCTGAGCCTGATAGAGAGCCTGATTGTATTTTTTTATGTTCTGGTTCTCCGCCTCAAGCCTCCCCCGTCTGCCCTGGATCTCCCCAAGATACACTTCCGCCCGGTTTTGCTCTGGCTGCAGGTTCATGCTGATGACCCACTGCACCAGGCTCTCCCCGGTCTCTCCCATCTCATAGTAGATCAGGCCCAGAAGATTCCTGGCGTCTGTCTGGTATTTGTTAAAATGCAGACTTTTCTTGAGACATTCCGCCGCGCCTGTCAGATCCCGTATCTTCGCCTTCTCCAGCCCCTGATTGTAATAACCGTTGGCTATCCGCTGGCATCTTCTCCCATAATCCATAAATCTACTCTTTTCTCTCTTTAATTAAATCCATCATAATATCCGTCATGTCCGTGAGATCGTTTTTTCCGATGGCATCCTCCACCGCCTCAATCTCAAGACTTGGCTTGTAATGGCTTAATTCTTCCTCAAAATCGATCATGTTCTTCCTCCCGGGCCTGTCCCTCTCTTCCGTAATCCGCGGCCAGCAGAGCTTTCACCTCTCCCACCAGGTAGAGGGATCCCGCGCAAAATGCCGGCCCTTCTTGTCCTTTTGTCTCAAGAAAATGCTCCCAGGCTTCTTTTACCGTGTCAAAAGCCTCCACCGGGCAGCTGAGCTTCTTTTTAAATTCTTTGGCCAGCTCTTTGGCCTCCATGCTTCTCTCTGTATCCATGCGGGCAATGGTCACATGGCTGATGGGCAGGCGGCCGCACAGCTCTTCGATCATCTTATGGTACTCTTTATCGGAAACCACTCCGAACATAAGCGATACCGGGGCATTGGCCTCCCGCCCCATCCTCTCCGCCGCGCGGGCCAAGGCCTCCATCCCGCCCTGGTTATGGGCACCGTCCAGGAACACTCCTGGCAGCACTTCCTCCATCCTTCCCGGCCAGAATGTGTTTTCCACACCCCGCTTTATATGCTCCGCCCGGATCTCTCCGGCCCCGATGTCTCCAAGCGCCGCGGCCGCGGCGGCTGCCAAGGTCCCGTTGATCATCTGATAATCCGCCGCGGATGGAATCCGGATCTCTAAATCCGCTCCCTGGACCCCGATCTCTGTATATCCGCCATGCCGTCCCAAAAACCGAAAATCCTGCTCTGAAACCGGATAGGTTCTACAGCCAAGCTCTCTGGCCTTCTCTTCCACTATGGCACTGGCCTTAAGACAGCTTCTATCATAGACCACCGGAACTCCTTTTTTCAGGATTCCCGCCTTCTGGGCAGCGATCTTCTCAACTGTATCTCCTAAATACCCCATATGGTCCATGCTGATGGAGGTGATCACCGTCAGCACTGGATGGCGGACCACATTGGTGGTATCCAAAAGCCCTCCGAGCCCTGTCTCCAGCACCACAAAGTCCGGCCTGTCCTGCTGGCATATGACCATGAACATGTAGAACAGGAATTCAAAATAAGTGGGGGGATGGTATCCCCTGGCTGTCATGGTGTCCGCCAGCTCTCGGACCCTGTCAAAGGCCTGACAAAACACCTGGTCCTCCACCGGCTTTCCCTCTGCCAGGAACCGTTCCTTCGTATTGATGAGATGGGGGGATATAAATGTCCTGACCCCATATCCTGCCTCTGTCAATATGGAAGTGAGATAAGCGCACACAGAGCCCTTTCCGTTGGTCCCAGCCACATGGATGATCTTCATGGACTCATCCGGCTCTTTCAGCTCTCTGAGAAAATCCCGCACAGCTTCCAAACTATTTTTCTTTGACGCCCATAAGGGTATCTCATTGAGATATCGCTCTGCCTCTTTCACCATACTCATCGCCTCCCATCTTATTTATTATAATATATGTAAACCAATATGCAACCAGATTTTTTCGCACAAAGCGACAAATTTTACTGGCCGTCCCCAGAGGGCCCCGCCAAAATGGGCAGAGCCAATCTTCCGCTCTGCCCATGCCTTGATCGATTTGTTCCTGTTCCTACTGCCCTAACTGGCTTAAGCGCTCCTTTACCTGCTCCATCATCTGACTGTACTTTGCCTGTTTCGCCTTCTCCTCAGCGATCTTGGATTCCGGCGCGCGGCTGACAAATTTCTCATTGCCCAGCATCTTGTTGACCCGCTCAAGCTCTCCCGCGAGCCTCTGCTCCTCTTTCCTCAGCCTCTCGATCTCCTTGCCGATATCCACCAGCTCGGCAAAAGGCATGTAAATGTTGGCCTGATGGATCACAGCGGACACGGCGTCATGGCCGATGCCCTCTTTGTCCTTCTGGATATTTACCTCGCTGGCATATCCCAAGGCGGCGAAGAACAGCCTGCTGTGCTCAAAAATGCCAGCTATTTCCTGGTTATCCGTTACCACATACACCTTTGCCTTCTTGCTGGGGGGCACATTCATGGAAGTCCGCACATTGCGGATCGCTCTCACCGCCTCCTTGATCACCTCAACCTCATGCTCCTCCTTGGGGAAATGCCACTGTTCCCGATACTCCGGCCACGTTGAGATCATAATGGATTCCTCTTCCTCCTGAAGGTTGCGAAATATCTCTTCGGTCACAAATGGAATGTAGGGATGGAGAAGCTTCAGGGACTGGATCAGCACTGTCTTCAGGGTCCAGACAGCCGCCGTCTTGGTGGCGTCTCCCTCTTCCCACAGCCTTGGCTTCACCATCTCGATATACCAGTCGCAGAACTCCTCCCAGACAAAATCATATACCTTCTGCAGAGCGATTCCAAGCTCATATTTGTCTAAGTTATCCGTCACCTCCCTGGCCAGGTCATTGGCCTTTGAGAGGATCCAGCGGTCCGCCATGGTCAGGTCCTTAAGCTCCGCCTTCGCGTCAGGGGCCTTCTCCATGTTCATCATGATAAACCGGGATGCGTTCCAGATCTTGTTGGCAAAATTCCTGCTGTTCTCCACCCTCTCCCAGTAAAATCTCATGTCATTGCCCGGCGCGTTTCCTGTGATCAGAGTCATGCGCAGCGCGTCCGCGCCGTATTTTTCGATCACCTCCAGAGGATCAATGCCGTTGCCCAGAGACTTGCTCATCTTCCTTCCCTGGGAGTCTCTCACCAGCCCGTGGATCAGCACTGTGTGGAAGGGGCATTTTCCTGTCTGCTCAATACCGGAAAATACCATGCGGATGACCCAGAAGAAGATGATGTCATAACCTGTCACCAGCACGTCGGTGGGATAAAAATATTCCAGGTCTTCTGTGTTATCCGGCCAGCCCAGAGTGGAAAAGGGCCACAGGGCTGAGCTGAACCAGGTGTCCAGGGTATCCTCATCCTGGGTTAAATGGGCACAGCCGCATTTTGGACAAACCTGGGGCTGCTGTTCGCTTACCGCGATCTGGCCGCACTGGTCACAGTAGTAGGCCGGTATCCGGTGGCCCCACCAGAGCTGTCTGGAAATACACCAGTCCCGGATCCCCTCCAGCCAGTGAAGGTAAGTCTTTCCGAAACTTTCCGGCACAAACTTAAGCTCTCCTGTCTTTAAGGCCTCTATGGCAGGCTTTGCCATCTCCTCCATCTTCACAAACCACTGAGGCTTGATCATAGGCTCAACCGTGGTCTTGCACCGGTCGTGGGTTCCCACAGCGTGGGTGTGGGGAACCACCTTCACCAGAAGCCCCAGCTCCTTTAGATCCTCCACCATGGCTTTTCTGGCCTGATACCGGTCCATGCCGTCATACTTGCTTCCCGGCAGACATATGGTGGCATCGTCGTTCATGATGTTCAGCTCCGGCAGGTTGTGGCGTCTTCCCACCTCGAAGTCATTGGGGTCATGGGCCGGTGTGATCTTCACGCAGCCAGTTCCGAACTCCTTGTCCACGTAGGCGTCAGCGATCACCGGGATCTGTCTGTCCGTCAGGGGAAGCTTAAGCATCTTGCCGATCAGGTCCTGATACCGCTCATCCTCCGGATTTACCGCGACCGCGGTATCTCCCAGAAGAGTCTCCGGCCTGGTGGTGGCGATCTCCACAAACCGCCCCTCTTCCCCGGCGATGGGATAATTGATGTGCCAGAAGGAGCCCTCCTGATCTTCGTGTACCACTTCCGCGTCAGAGATGGAGGTCTTGCACACCGGGCACCAGTTGATGATCCTGCTGCCCTTGTAGATGTATCCTTTCTCATACAGCTTGATGAACACCTCTGTCACTGCCTTGGAGCAGCCCTCATCCATGGTAAAGCGCTCCCGGTCCCAGTCAGCGCTGGAGCCTAATTTATGGAGCTGGTTGATAATCTTGCCGCCATATTCCCTCCGCCAGTCCCAGCATTTCTCCAAAAATCCGTCCCTGCCCAGATCCGCCTTCTCGATCCCCTGCCGCTTCAGGCTGTCGATGACCTTCACCTCCGTGGAGATCGCCGCATGGTCTGTGCCTGGCTGCCACAGGGCCTCGTATCCCTGCATCCTCTTGTAGCGGGTCAGGATATCCTGCATGGTATTGTCCAGGGCATGTCCCATGTGAAGCTTGCCCGTAACGTTTGGCGGCGGCATCATAATGGTAAATGGTTTCTTGGCCTTGTTGGGTTTTGCGTGAAAATACCCCTTGGCCAGCCATCTCTCGTAGATTTTGTCCTCAATGGCTGTTGGATTGTAAGTCTTCTCCAATTCTTTCATCTTCCTTATCTCCTATCTGTCTTTTTATAAAATGTTTTAATCCGTTTACCGGATTCCCGGGCCTGCCCTCAGATCTGGCGGCGGACCACCCGGTACTCGTCGTCCAGGCAATAAAATGGGCAGTTAAAAGTCTGAATGCTCAAAAACCTGACCATGTCGTCCTCATCCAGATTGGCCTGGCACACGTAGTATCCGCAGTCCTCATCATAGACGTAGTTGACGCAGCTTTCACAACTGCTCTGTATCCGCCCCACTCCATCACCTCCAGTCAAACCCATTAAGCTAATGCCTTAATCCTCCGCGGAATTCTGTGATAATCTAACAGGGAATGCTCATCTTCCCTACGGCATGCCAGGGCCGCGGACAGCTTTGCTGACAAATTTCCCCTGACGGCCCGCGCGCATACCATGGAGTAGGGGAGGCCCTTCCCCCTACTCGCCGTGCCGGGGCGGGGCCGCTTTAGCGGCCATATTCCTTTCCGCCCCGTGTACACAAAAAAGCCCTCTGTGTAATCTCTCACACAAAGGGCGAATCTGTTCCGCGGTACCACCTTTTTTACAGACCAATACATATTCCCCAGCCGGGGAAGCCTGGGTCTGTCACTCTGCGGTCCTCTAACGCTGACCAGACGAGAACAGCTACTAAGGTTCACTGTCCCGGCTCCAAAGCTACCTTCCACCGCCACTTCCCGCAGCCGCCTTTCAGCCAGTGGGCAGCCTTCTCTGTCAGGGTTTGTGGTGTACTCCTCTTTTTCACAGCCATTGCTTATACATTTACTTTTATGATATCATAGCCAATTTCCTGATATTTGTCAAATCCTTTTTACGGGGCTCCCATTTTTTTCTTCACTTTTTTAAGCACCAGAAGATAACATGTCAGATGGGCGGCAAACGTAATCCCCCAGGACACCGGATAGGAGATGTACAGGGTCTGAAGGGTCCTGTTCATGGCAAAGATGGTGTAGATCCACAGGATCCGGAACGCGCAGGCTCCTGTAAGGGACACAAACATGGGCATCACCGAGTATCCCATTCCCCTTAAGCCGCCCACCATGCAGTCCATAAGGCCGCAGATACAATAGGTGGTTCCGATGATGGTCAGACGGTTCATGCCGTACTGGATAACCCGGGCGTCTGAAGAGTAAATCCCCAGAAGATTTCTGCCAAAGATCACCGCGCCGCCTCCCATGACAAGCCCCACCAAAGTGATGAGGATCAGACAGTACACAAGAATCTTTTTCATCCGGGAGTATTTGCCCGCGCCAAAGTTCTGGCTGGTAAAGCTTAAGGCGGTCTGATAGACAGCGTTCATGGCAGTGTACACAAATCCCTCAATGTTCTGGGCAGCCGTGTTGCCTGCCATGGCCACGGACCCGAAAGAGTTCACCGAGGACTGGATCAGAACATTGGAGATGGAGAAAATGGCTCCCTGCAGCCCTGCCGGAAGGCCGATCCTGACAATGGAACGCATCTTATCTTTCACAATCCGCAGTTTTTTCACATCCAGACGGTAACCGGCCTCGCTTTTTATCAGGCACCGCAGGATCAGAAACGCGGACACGCACTGGGAAACCACAGTGGCCAAAGCAACCCCCGCCACTCCCATGGACAGGGCTATGACAAAAAACAGATTCAGCACCACATTGATGATTCCCGCCACCAGGAGAAAATACAGAGGCCTTTTGGTGTCTCCCACCGCTCTCAGCACAGCGCTGCCGAAATTGTAGAGAAGATTGGCAGGCATCCCCACAAAGAATATCTTCATATACAACGCGGACAGAGGGAGCACATCCTCCGGTGTTCCCATCAGCTCCAGCAGCGGGTCTGCCAGAATCACCCCTATGGCGATTAGGATCACTCCTCCTCCCGCTGCCATCACCATGGCCGTGTGCACCGTCTCCTCCAGATCCCGGGTCTGCTGGCCCCCGAAATACCGGGCCACCAGGACGTTGGCTCCTACCGACAAACCGATGAACACATTAACCAGCAGATTGATTAGGGCTGACGTGGAACCCACTGCCGCCAGGGACTCGCTTCCCGCGAAACGCCCTACCACAATAATGTCCGCCGCGTTAAACAGAAGCTGCAGGATCCCCGATAAGATCAGAGGGACGGCAAACACCACAATCTTTACAAACAGAGGACCATTGCACATGTCCATTTCATAAGTCTTTGTTTTTTTCCCCGATTCCATCATAATCTCTCTCCATAAAAGCCTTTGGCCTTGTTTTTCATTCTGTGTATTTCCCCTGGCAGCTTTACAAAATAAGGTGTAAGATGTAATATATCACGTTCCTTCTCTATTTTCAACCACTTTTTATTGATTATCACCCCATGGCCCGGTACTCCTTTTTCCACTCCTCCACAAGGTTTCCCGCGGCCTCGGCCCTTCTTATGGAATCCTTCTGAAACAGCTCATCCAGCTTTTTAAGCTCCTCAGACCCAGCGGCCTTCTCCCCTGCCTGGTCAAAATCCTTGTCCCACTGCTCCTTAAGCTGTTGGGATACCAGTGACCGGTAGCGGTCCTTCAGCTCCAGGTCCGGACACAGACAGGTCAGATGGTACATCTTCTCCAGGATCTTCAAATCCTTTTTCCTGGTGTAAGCCTTCTCATAGGCATCCATGGCTTTTTGGAACTGGAAGATCCGGGCATAGCAGGCTCCCAAATTGTTCCAAACCTTTCCTATGAAAAGGTCGTCTTTCTTGTCATCCGCTTCCTCCAGGATGGCCTCATATCCGGTGATGGCTTTGCCGTACTGCTTAAACCGCACCAGGTAGTCTGTTTTTGCCTTGGCATACTCCAAGGGGGTCATCCTTCTGAAAGAAGTCACGGTCTGCCGGAACCGGTTCAGTTCCGCCCCAGTATAATAGTCGCACTCCTGCATAAACATGAGCATCAGCTCTTCTGGTTTCTCCTTGGTCTTGATCCGCTGTTCCATCCTGGCTGCCAAAAATCCCATCCCCAGCTCATCCCGGATAAAATCAATGACGCTCTGGTCCGCGAACTTGTCCAGAAACAGCATGGGATGGTGATAAATGGCATAGCAAAACTCCTGGGAGGAATGGATATTCACCCCCAGGCCCTCTACATAATATGGATGAGCCACCTGTTCCGGCCTGCACACAATCACACTCATAACATAACCTCTTGCCTGACACAAGCCCCTGTGGACGGGAAGAAGTCCCCGAAGCCCTGATCCTTCACCGCCACTGTCATGGTCCGCTCGTCTAAGAATCCCACTTTCAGCAGCACCTTAAGGGTCTTGTCATCTCTTTTGGGAAATCCCTCCAGGACCAGCTTCACTGTCTTTTTCTTTTTAGGGTCCAGGGCAGTGATAATAAATTCCAGATAATCCTGATGATCCAGGATCAGCTCCACCTCCTTGCCCGCCTCGTGCCAGGTCTCCCCGGCACTGGCTAGCACCAGCTGGTTTTCCTGATCCTTGTGGAGCACCCTCATGGTCACATTGGAGTCCAGACGCCCCTCGCAGACACACACATAGGGGTAGGCTGTCTTCTCCCGCGTAAGATCCGCGGCGCGGTAGACCGCTCCTTTCGCAAACAGGGCAGACTCCCCATATACCCTTCTGCGGGCGCACACCAGCTTCATGAATTCCTCCGCCCACCCCAGGTCCTCAAACCCTTTTCCCGTTAGAAACACAGAGGAAAAGGTCTTCTTCTGCAGAAGGCGGCCCGCGCAGGAACAGAGAATCTTGTCAGCCAGCTTCGCTCCTGGAGGTGTTTTTATAATATCCAGGCTGAAGCTCTCCTCCATCTGTTCTCTCTCCGCCACCACTGTGGTCTGGCGCATCCCCCTCTGTACCTTCATCTCATAGTAACACAGCAGATTGTCCGCTGAAAGATCAAACAAGCCGATCTGGTTGTTCCACACTTCTCTCTTCTGACTCAGCACATAGTACATAAAGCTCTCTGTATGGCTGATAAGGCTTACCTTGTCTTTGGGGATCCCCAGATAGTCGGCGCATCTTTGCAGGCATTCTAAAAGCCGGGCATCCACCTTGGGCGCTGAGATCAGCAGCCGCTTTACCCGGTCCGTCTGATACTCCTCCCTGGCTAAGGCCAGCACCTTAAGAAGGAACTGGGCCATGAGCTGCATGCCTCCGTATTTGATCCCTCCGATGGTGGCAGTGCCGTCTTTCATCACCAGCTTTACCAGCTTGTCCACCATGACCCCGTCCCCTGTCAGAGCGGCGGCAAAGGCAGCCTCTCCTACCAGCCATTGATCTTCGTTTTTTTTCTTGCAGACCACAGTAGGCAATGTCCAGGTCCTCTCCTCCTGATCACAAACCATCTGGGTATACCCGTCACACAAATCCAATCCCAGTATAAGTCCGTCCATCAATACTCCTCTTTATAATCCGGCTACAGCAGCTGAAACAGTTCTTCCACCGCGGCGGTCTTTTTTACATATTCTTCCATGGCCTCTCTAAGCCCCTCCTCCTCCTTCAGATTCAGGCACAGAGCCATCTGGTTTAACAAGCTGAACCTACTGTTTTTATCTTTTCCATCCTGAAGCTGGCAGGCAATGCTTCCTTCTGCCTCCAGTGTCCTCTCATTGTCCCTCACCTCATAGATCTCGTATTCCATGATCTCTCCCTCAAACAAGATCTTCTCTTTGACGAAGATTCCCTGGTACATCCGCTTTATATCGTCTCTGTGGAACTGCTCTTCCCCCGGCAGAACGCGGACCATAAGCTCTACGCGGGAATCCTTCTGCCCCACATACTGGATAATCGCCTTGTCCAGGATCTCCCTGGGAATCCGGATCTGGCCTGCCAGCTGTTTAAAATAGGGAAATACCATTCCCTCATCCAGAAGCTGATCCACCATGACCTGGCACAGCTGCTTCTGTTTTTTCTCAAGGGCCGGCAGCGTACTGTAGTACCGGCTCAATGCCAGGAGATAAATGGTGGGTGCCCGCCCTTTTTCCACAGCCGCCTCAAGCAGGCTCTCCAAGTAGGCAAACACCCTGTCCGCCGCCGGCACATCATGAAGGAAATACTCCGCGCTCTTCATGGTGAAATAGGCCTTCACAATGCTCTCCCCTGTTTTTTTTCTGGTGACATAGAAGGCAAACACCTGATCAATCCTGGCCGCCTGGCCGGTGAACATCATCTGGGCCAGCAGGCGTTCCTCCATATCATAGGTCTCCGTCTTCTCCTTCACGCTTTTTATAAGGATGCCGTACATCTGCTCACAGGTCCCGTTGAAATGCTCGCACAGATAATCCAGGATCACACTGTCCGCCATCCCTGCCTGGTACACCTGAAAAGCCATGGAGAGAAGAAGCTCATTTTCGTCAAACAGCTTCTTGAGGATCATGGCACAGCACAGCTTCTTAAGGCTCTCATCCTCCACCTGGCAGCCGAACCGGCTGATGATATCGTACGCCTCGTCCATGTGGTCATGGCTTATAAGAGCCCGGCACAGGCCCTTCCTCTGTTTTGGGGAGAGCAGATGCGCGTCTGCCGCCAGCAGAGGCAGGATCCTGGCTTCCTCCTTGGGGCAGGTCTGATAATATTCAATCAGCCTCCAGGTCAGTACCTGGCGGTACAGGGGATGGAGGGGAAGCTGGCTCAAAGCCTGCTCTATGATCTTCTTGCCCTCCTCATCCACAGCCTCCTTTTCCAGCACATCCTTGCAGGCGGCCAGAAGAAGCATGGGGTGTTCCGGGTCCAGCTCAAAACACTTTTTCTCCAGCTCCTCCTTGTCCATGGCCCTTATCTTCACATGGCTCATCTGGGTATACCGGTTCCCGTAAGCATCCTGAAACAGGATGCTCACCTCTTTTGAGAAAATGGGCACATAAGCCACACCGTTTTCCAGAACGTGAACCGTTTCCTCTGTCAGTTCCTCATAGCACACCACCACATATTTCATCTGGGGGTTCCGACAGCTTATCCGGTAGGACCTTAAAAGGGCCGGAAGAACCCTGGCCAGGCCGGAATCCACCATGTCCGGGTAGATCATCTCGTTATAGATGTTGGCCAGACGCCGGTTGATCCGGGACTCCAAGGCCTGCTCCACGGCAAAACGGCTGATATCCATCTGGTAATCCTGGTACAGGGATGACTCTGTGCTTACGTAGCGGATCATATTTTCATAGAGCACTTCCCGGCTCTTCCGATCCATATCGTGTTCATAGGAAAAATATAAAAGCACCTGCCTTGGAATAGCCTGGCTGTAATCTCTGGGCAGTGAGGCGAGAAAATGTTCGTAAAGCCGGGTCAGGCTCAGCTGCCTAGCCACTGCCCGGTCATACCACACAAAATCCGATTCCTTCTGACATCCCCCCCGGATCATCAGACTGCACACTGCCTCCAGAATCTCCCTGTTGGAATAAGTGTCATACAGTTTTTTTAACATCTGGCAGCAAAGAGGCTGATAGTGCCTGCTGACTCCCGACAGCCTGGCCGCCTTCACCGCCAGCTCCTCGCTGACCAGCTTTTTCTTCGCGCCGTAGTTTAAAGCCTGGAGCTCCATGGTCCCGATACCGTAGAGAAGCTGGGGCATGTCATTCCACAGCTGCAGGGCCTGCTGGTACAGAAAAGGGCTGCGGCATCCCTCCCCGTACAGCACTTTCATCTGGCTGAGCACATCAGCCGGGTTCTCAAAGCTCCAGTTTTCATCGCACATGGTGTACAGATAAAACAGAAGGTAATCCGTGGAGCCCTCATCCATGTATTTGCCAAGAAGGCGGCGCAGGGATTCCCTTCTCTCCTCATCCTGTTTCGCGGCTGACGCGGCGTATTCATAGAGACAGTACCAGCCCGGGTTCTCCATCCGCTCCCGGTAGATCTGCTCCTCGCACTCCTCTAAATACGGCCTGGCCTCCTCATATCTTCCAAGCAGAACCATCAGCTCCCCCTGAAGAAGGGACAGAAGGGCAGACTCTCCGCCGCTCATCCGCAGCTGCTCTAACTCCTCCACCATAAGCTTTCCCAGTGATTCCGGCTTGTCTCTGCTGGCATCGTACTCTAAACGCAGGCATAAGTATCTGCCGTACCGCTTCTGTCTGGCCTGTCCTCCTTTTACCGGCATGCCGTGGGCCTCCACGGTCACCTTGATGGCCTCGTACATGGTCTCAAAGGTGATGCTGCCGTAATTGCGTCCTCCGTGGAGAGTCGCGGGATTGATCTCGTAGGGGAAACGGCAGACGCCATCCAGGAAATCCTCGTCACTTATGGTCTTGTGGATGGTCTGGATAAATGCCCCTTCAATCTTTATGGTAATCGGCAGGTATCCCCACCCCTGCTTTTTGATCTCCACATAATCCGATATGATCTGATCGGGGGCATAGTACTCCTTCTGGGTCTCCTCCACCCGGAGCTTTACCGGGTCCTTTATGCCAAGAGCGATAAAAAACTGCTCAAGCTGTCCAAAGCGGTTTCCCTGACCGTGAAGGCCGTCATAGACCGCCCGAATATGCATGTCTTTCATAAAAGGAGCCTCTGTAAAGTCCTTAAACTCAAACAGCCTGAGCGCGAGATCATAATCCCGCCTTGCCAGCGCCGAGAAATCCTTAGGCTCTTTCAGCTGACTTAAGATCTTTCCCGAATTGCCGGCCTCCACCCGAAATGAATAGGGAACCTCTTTTTCTCCGCTGTTGGTCACCAGATAAAAGGATCCCTCAATCCGGTCTCCATATTCTAAATGCCTGCTGTCCACCTCATATCCCACATGGCTGCGCATCCCCCCAAAAGAAGGAGACGGCACTTTTACCCGGTAGTTAGAGGAGTACACCAGTCCTTTGCCATGGATCTGATTGCCGCAGGTTATCAGAAGCTCCCATCTGGTCCGCTCTCCTGCCTTGATCTCCTCCTCCACCAGAGAAGGCTGCACCGTCATCGCCGGCATCTCCATGTCTATGATTCCTTTTGCCAGGCGGTTGATCCGCTCTCTCATGTTTCTTCACCCGTTTTCATTGGTCAGTTTTGTTGCCAGTAACGCTTAAAGTTCATTTTAGCACATTTCTGTTTTTTTTACTACACGAAAAGTTTATTCACAAAAAATTTATGCTAATAAGGGCTTGCATTTTTTTAATATCGTGGTAGAATATAGGTATTGGGGCATTAGCGCAGTTGGGAGCGCGCAACATTCGCATTGTTGAGGCCACGGGT
>CAJUSJ010000090.1 GCA_910588865.1 uncultured Lachnospiraceae bacterium | reverse complement strand
CGCCAGACTTTCATGTGTGGTGGCGCGTCCGCTGCCGGGCGCATGAAGGTTTACTGTAAAAGCTCAGCGCCCTGGCGCTGAGTCCCGGGAAAACGGGGCCGCCCCCGTCCCCGGTGGTCCCGAAGCGTCAGAGATGGTGCTTCTTTTTGCCCACGGCGTGTTCCACCACGGAGTCGGTGTTTAAGAAACTGGCCCGCTTGACGCTGTCGATGCCGAACTTCCCCCGGATGGCATCCACGGCTTTCTCCATCTGCTCCAGCTTCTGATTCCGTTCCGTGTCAAACAGGTTCATCTGCACAAACCCGTCATCCGATATCTTGGTGGCCCGGACACCCATCAGGCGCACCGGGGTCAAGTCCCAGAATTCCTTCAGCAGCCTGCGGGCATTGTCGTAGAGAACCGTGGAGGAGTCAGTGGGGGTGTCCAGCATCATCTGATGGGAGAGGCTCTTAAACCTCCAGTCTTTTAATTCCACGCAAACACAGCCGCACAGCACATGGTCCCGCCGCAGCCGGGTTCCAACGGTTTCGCACAGGGCCAGAAGGACCTGGAAGGCAGTGTCATAGTCATCCACATCCCGGGACAAGGTGGTGCTGTTGCCGTAGCCTTTGTTCAGAGGCTCTTTCTTCGCCACAGGGTCCTCATCCACGCCGTTGGCGTACCGGTGGATCTGTTCGGCGTATTTGGTTCCCAGATGGGAGCGCAGGACATTTAAATCGCAGTGGGCCAGGTCATAGATGGTGTGGATCCCCAGGGAAAGCATCTTCTTTTCCGCGGAGCCGCCTACAAAAAACAGGGACCGGACAGGGAGAGGCCACAGCTTTTGGGAAATCTCATGATCCCACAGGGTATGGCACAAATCTGGCTTTTTAAAATCCGAGGCCATCTTTGCCAGAAGCTTGTTGGAGGCAATGCCTACATTCACTGTAAATCCCAGCTCTTCTTTCACCCGTCTTCGTATCTGATCCGCCACCTCATCCGGTTGCCCGAAAAGATGGATGGTGCCGGTCATGTCCAGAAATGCCTCGTCGATGCTGAACTGCTCCACATCCGGCGTATATTCTTCCAGAAGGCGGATGAGCTTTTCGGAAAAATCCAGGTACACATCAAAGCGGGAGGGCACAGACACAAGAGAGGGGCACTTTTTCAATGCCTGGGCCACCGGCTCTCCGGTGACAATGCCATAAGCCCTGGCGGGAGTGGATTTGGCCAGCACCACCCCGTGTCTGGTTTTCTGATCGCCTCCTACAATGGAAGGGATGGTCCGCAAGTCTAAGGCGGATGGGTCGCTCTTAAGTCTGTACACAGATTCCCAGCTTAAAAACGCGGAATTGACATCAACATGAAAAATGATCCGCACAAGGCACACCTCCTGCTGGTATGATCGGTGCCGCGTCGCCGCGGCTACACCGCTTGGTAAAAATTATAACAGAATGTGTGTTCGTATGCAATGGAAAATGAAGACTGATAACATTTTAACAAGAAAATATCATGAAATAACATATATTTTTGGCTATTTTAGGCAAGTGTATCAATTTTTGTAATTGTGGATAGGAGGGATTTATGTTATACTTGATAAGATGCCAGGGGTGGGAACCCCTGTCGAAGGATATCGAAAATGTATAGAAAGAGGGTTAATGAGATGGGATTGGCTACATTTAAAGGCGGCGTTCATCCATATGAGGGAAAAGAACTGTCCGAGAATCAGCCGATCGAAGTCCTGATGCCGAAAGGAGAGCTGGTGTATCCAGTATCCCAGCATATCGGCGCGCCTGCGAAGCCGCTGGTAAAAAAAGGCGACCAGGTTTTGGCAGGACAGAAGATCGCGGAAGCCGGAGGCTTCGTGTCCGCTCATGTCATCTGCTCCGTGTCCGGCACGGTGAAGGCTGTGGAGCCCCGCCGTATGGCTAACGGGAGCATGGTGAATTCGATCATAGTGGAGAACGACGGAGAGTATAAGGCAGTAGAGGGAATGGGAGCGGACCGGGACCCATCGTCCATGTCAAAGGAAGACATCCTTAACGCGGTAAAAGAAGCGGGGATCGTCGGACTTGGGGGAGCGGGCTTCCCCACACATGTAAAGCTCGGGCCCAAGGATCCGTCCAAGATCGATTATGTTATCGTCAACGGAGCGGAGTGCGAGCCCTATCTGACCAGCGACTACAGGCTGATGCTGGAGGAGCCGGAGAAGATCATCGGCGGACTGAAGGTGATCCTTAAGCTGTTTGACAACGCGAAGGGAGTCATCGGCATTGAGAACAACAAGCCGGAGGCCATCGCCAAGCTTACGGAACTGGCAAAGGGCGAGCCGAAGATCGAGGTATGTCCCCTTAAGACCAAGTACCCCCAGGGCGGTGAGCGGACCCTGATCTACGCGGTCACAGGGAGAAAGGTCAACTCTTCCATGCTTCCCGCCGACGCGGGCTGTATTGTGGACAATGTGGACACTGTGGTCAGCATTTACATGGCAGTGTGCAAGAGCACTCCCCTAATGCGGAAGATCATTACGGTTACAGGAGACGCCATCGCGAATCCCAAGAACTTTAACGTGAAGCTGGGAACCTGTTATCAGGAGCTGATCGACGCCGCGGGCGGATTTAAGACAGAACCGGAGAAAGTGATCTCAGGAGGTCCCATGATGGGACAGGCCCTGTTTGACGTGACCATCCCGGTGTCAAAGACCTCCTCGGCCCTGACCTGTCTCTCCAAAGACCAGGTGGCGGAGATGGAGCCAACAGCCTGTATCAGGTGCGGCCGGTGTGTGGCGGCCTGTCCGGAGAATCTGGTTCCCCAGAAGATGATGAGGGCTGCCAGGAATCATGATATTGAGCTGTTCCAGAAGTTAAACGGCATGGAGTGCGTGGAGTGCGGAAGCTGCGCGTGGGGCTGTCCCGCGAGGCTGCAGCTGACCCAGGCTTTCAGAGAGACGCGCGCGGCTGTGAGGGCCAGCGCGAAAAAAGCGTAGGAGGGGTGAAACATGAATAAATTATTGAACGTATCATCATCACCTCACGCAAGGAGCAATGTGCTGACACAGAACCTTATGCTTGATGTGGCCATTGCCATGATCCCCGCGTCCGTGTATGGTGTATATCAGTTTGGATTGAAAGCGCTGTGTATTTTGCTGGTGACCGTGGCAGGCGCTGTCCTCAGCGAATATGTATATGAGAGTCTTATGGGCAAGCCCGTTACCATCATGGATGGCAGCGCCCTGGTGACGGGCATGATCTTAGGACTGAACATGCCTCCCGAGATCCCCTTGTGGATCCCGTTTTTAGGCAGTATTTTTGCCATCATCGTGGTAAAGCAGATCTATGGAGGTCTGGGCCAGAACTTTATGAACCCGGCCCTGGCGGCAAGATGTTTTCTGCTGATCTCCTTTGCCAACCAGATGTCAGCCTTCAAGTTAGACGGCGTGTCCGGCGCGACCCCTCTCTCTGTTTTGAAAAACGGAGGCAGTGTGGATGTGGCGGCCATGTTTGTCGGAAAGATTCCCGGAACCATCGGCGAGGTGTCCGTCATCGCCCTTCTGATCGGCGCGGTGTATCTTCTGGTAAAGAAAGTGATCTCCATACGGATTCCGGCGGCTTACCTGATTTCCTTCGGGGTGTTCGTATTTATCTTCGGACAGCATGACCCGGCTTACGTCCTGGCTCACCTGTGCGGCGGCGGATTGATCTTCGGCGCGTTTTTCATGGCTACAGACTATGTGACCAGCCCCATCACTCCCAGGGGACAGATCCTTTTCGGCATTCTTTTAGGAGTTTTGACAGGACTGTTCCGTCTGTTCGGAGGTTCTGCGGAAGGCGTATCCTATGCCATCATTATCAGCAATCTTCTGGTTCCTCTCATCGAGAAGGTAACCCTTCCGGTCGCGTTTGGAAAGGAGGGCAAAAAATCATGAGTAAAGGTGGATTTATGAAAGACGCCCTGATCCTTTTTGCCATCACATTGATCGCTGGGGCGTGTCTCGGCGGCGTCTACGAGATAACAAAAGGCCCCATTGAGGCAGCGGAGCTGGCGGCCAAGGAGGACGCGTTCCGCACAGTGCTGGCAGACGCGGATTCCTTTAAACTGGACGACTATTCAGCGGCCCTGGAAAAGGCTAACGCGGATGTGCCTTCTTTAAGCTTCGGCAATGTGCTGGTAGACGAGTGCGCCACCGGCGTGGACTCCTCCGGCAGCCCCATGGGCTATGTGGTCACAGCCACCTCCAAGGACGGCTATGGCGGCAACATCACCGTATCCATCGGAATCACCACCGAGGGGGAGGTAAAGGGAGTTGAGTTTTTGACCATCAGCGAGACCGCCGGACTTGGCATGAACGCCACTCAGCCTGAGTGGAAGGGCCAGTACGCGGGCAAGACGGTGGAAAGTTTCAGCGTGACTAAATCAGGCGCTTCGGCGGACAATGAGATTGATGCCATCGGCGGCGCTACCATTACATCAAACGCGGTTACAGGGGCAGTGAACGCGGCCCTCTATTTTATCAATAACTGCGTGACACAGTAGGAGGTGGGAAGTATGAATAAATGTATGGAACGTTTATATAACGGCATCATCAAAGAGAACCCTACCTTCGTGCTGATGTTAGGTATGTGCCCGACTCTGGCCACCACCACCACAGCTGTCAACGGTATGGGTATGGGTCTGACGACCACTGCCGTGCTGATTTTTTCAAACCTTATTATCTCCGCCCTGAGAAAGATTATTCCCGACAGGGTGCGTATCCCGGCTTATATCGTCATCGTGGCCTCCCTGGTTACCATCGTTCAGCTGCTTTTGCAGGCGTTTATCCCAAGCCTCAACGAGTCTCTGGGAATTTTTATCCCGCTGATCGTGGTAAACTGTATCATCCTGGGGCGGGCCGAGGCCTACGCGGCAAAGAACGGCCCTTTGGAGTCCGCTTTTGACGGCATCGGCATGGGACTGGGCTTTACCCTGGGCCTGACCTGCATTGCCATCTTCCGGGAGCTTCTGGGATCTGGCTCCGTATTCGGAATCGGAATTATCCCGGAGACCTACAATATCCGGATCTTCGGCCTCGCGCCAGGCGCGTTCTTTGTGCTGGCAGGCCTGACAGCCCTGCAGAACAAGTTCAAGATGCCTTCCGCCACCAACGGTTCCGGGCCGGAGTCTGTGCTTGCCTGCGGCGGCAACTGCTCTAGGTGTACCGGCTCCGCGTGTATGGCCAATCACGCCACACTGGAGACCAGACGGCTTCAGGCGGAAGAGGATGCCCTCGCGGCCAAGAAAGCGGCCGTGGCTCAGAAACAGGCCCAGCTTTCCGCGAAACTGGATAAGAAAGATTAAGGAGGAGCGTAGAAGATGAAAGAACTGATTTTGATAATTGTAGGCGCTGCTCTGGTCAACAATATTATCCTGAGCCAGTTCCAGGGCCTGTGTCCTTTCCTGGGAGTATCCAAGAAGACCGATACGGCGGCAGGCATGGGCGCGGCGGTTATTTTCGTTATCACTCTGGCAAGTTTTGTCACCAGCCTGATCTACAAGTTTGTTCTGGTGCCTTTAAGCATCACCTATCTTCAGACCATCGCGTTCATCCTGGTGATCGCGGCTTTGGTGCAGTTTGTTGAGATGTTCTTAAAGAAGAGCATGCCGTCCCTGTATCAGGCCCTGGGCGTGTTCCTTCCCCTGATCACCACCAACTGCGCGGTTTTAGGCGCGGCCCTGACCAATGTGCAGAAAGAGTACAATGTTCTGTTCAGCGTGTTCAACGGCCTTGGAACCGCCATAGGCTTTACACTTGCCATCGTGCTTCTGGCAAGCATCCGCGAAAGTATTGAGGATAATGATATTCCTGTTAATTTTAAAGGCTCCCCGATCGTCCTGATCACCTCCGGGCTCATGGCGATCGCGTTTATGGGATTTGCCGGACTTATCTAGAGGAGGAGGCAGCGTAATATGATGGGTTTGCTTATGGCGGCCGGCGTCATCGGTGCTATCGGTATCATTATCGGTGTGCTGCTGGGAGTTGCCAGTGAGAAGTTTAAAGTAGAAGTTGACGAGAGAGAGATCTTAGTCCGTGCCGAACTGCCGGGCAACAACTGCGGCGGCTGCGGCTTCCCGGGCTGCGACGGTCTGGCCAACGCTATCGCCGCCGGAACTGCCCCTGTAAATGCCTGCCCTGTAGGCGGCAGCGGGGTGGCGGACAAGATCGCCGCCATCATGGGCGTGGAGAGCGGCAGCTCTGTGAAGAAAGTGGCTTTTGTGAAATGTAAGGGGACCTGTGACAAGACCAGGGTTCAGTACAACTACTATGGGATGGATGACTGCCGCAAGGTGTCCGTGGTTCCCGGCGGCGGCGAGAAAGCCTGTGTCTACGGCTGTATGGGGTACGGCTCCTGTGTGAAGGCCTGTGCCTTTGACGCCATCCATGTGGTGGACGGCGTGGCGGTTGTGGATAAAGAGAAGTGCGTGGCCTGCGGCAAGTGTGTCGCGACCTGCCCCAACCACCTGATTGAGCTGGTGCCCTATGACGCGGAGCATCTGGTACAGTGTTCTTCCCACGACAAGGGCAAGGATGTGAAGGCCAAGTGCGACAGCGGCTGTATCGGCTGCACCCTGTGCACCAAGCAGTGTGAGTTTGACGCCATCCACATGGACAACAATGTGGCGGTGATCGACTATGACAAATGTACCAACTGCGGCAAGTGCGCGGCAAAGTGTCCGGTGAAGGTGATTTTGTAGCTTTGATTCCTGAATTCAGATCGCCTGCGGCGGCGGACTTTCAAAGTAAACCTTCACGCGCCGGCAGCGGATGCGCCACCACCCATGAAAGTTCGGCGGGCGCGCTTGGCATACCTGAATTCATGCCGCCTGCGGCGGCGGACTTTCAAAGTAAAGAGGCGTCGATAGAAATATCGGCGTTTCTTTATGGTCAAATTATTTAGGTAAACAAAAGTAAGGAGTTTTTGCCAATAGGAAGAAAGGCTAAGATTGGAAGCCCGTATTTATTGTCAACGGAATCTAAATTCGGTATGATAGAAAAAAACATATAAAAAACAGGTCTATAAAAGCGGGGGATAGAGTCCTATGAACATCAAGGATTATCGCTACATTGTTGAAATTGCCGAACAGGAGAGCATTTCCAAGGCGGCAGCGGTTTTGTATATCACGCAGTCGGCCCTTACAAAATTTTTGCAGCGGATCGAGGAGGAATTGGGAGCGCCTCTTTTCTTTCGCAGAGGGAATCGTCTCGCGCTTACAGAGATAGGTCAGTACTATGTGGCTAAGGGGCGCAGAATCATAGAATTGGATTATGAGCTGGAGCTGGATATCTCCAAGATGATAGAGAAAAAGAACAAGTATATCCGCCTTGGCTATAGTATGGGGCGCGGAGATTATATCACGGAAATGGTTTTGGCACCGTTTCTGAAACAGAATCCGGGTGTTCAGGTGCTGGTTCTGATGGGAAGTACAGCGTCCCGCCTGAGGCTGGTTGAGAAAAATGAGTTGGATTTGGCGATTGTGACGACAAAAGAATACCGGCCTGGAATTGTCTATCATTTATTGGGAGAGTCGCCGTTGGTACTGGCAATCCCGCGGAATTCCCATGTACTTTCTAAAGGCAAGCGGATAGATGGAAGGCCGTTTCCGGTAATTGAATCGGCAGATTGGATTCATGAGCCGTTTATACAACTGTCATCGGTTACACATTCCGGGAAACTGAGCCGTGAATTTTTTAAAAAGTCAGGTTTGAAACCCAGAATCTGTATGGAGGTAAATGATGTACGAAGCTGTATGAAGGCAGTGGAGTCAGGCATTGGCAACTGTATTTTCTGGGCAGTTCCGGGAACCCGTGACAAAATGGAATATATGTTGATGGAGGAATTAAATCCACCACCTCAGAAACTGTTTATGGCATACCGTTCGGATTTTTGTGTTTCTCCGGCGATTAAGCAGCTGATCCAATTGTTTGAGGAGACTTTTAAAAAGGAATTTTGTGAATATTGAACGATGAAAAAGAACCGCCTTGGGCAGGTTCTTTTTTTGTACACGGGGCGGAGAGGAGTATGGCCGCTAAAGCGGCCCCGCCCCGGTACGGAGAGTAGGGGAAGAGCCTTCTCTACTTGATGTATGACGGGCATATCGCAAGACCGCAGAACCGGAATACTATTACAAAAAGTAATAAAAAATGTAAAATATGAAATTTGACTCATAACTAAACAGGCGTTAAAATAATATTACAAAATAACAGAGGAGAAGATGATTATGCAGGCTTATGAGAGAAAGGCAACATCCTGTTCCATTCGGATTCGCTGGATTTCAGTACAGTGTTATGAGATCGTACTGCCAAATGGAAAAGTGATTGTAACAGATCCTTTTTACTGGGATATTTCCCATTTTGACGGCATGACAGAGCTCACAAAGGAGCAGAGCATGGAGAAAACTGTGTATGCTCAAGAGGGATTCTCCGTGGATCGGTTTACAGGGGCGGATTACATTATCTTAAACCACATCCATGGCGATCATTCGAATCTGGCAGGTGAACTGTGGAATCGGTTTTACGGAAGAGTTCTGGTACCGGCCGCCGGCGCGGAGGAGGTTGCTAAGGTGTATGATATTCCGTATGCCGCTGTATATCCCTTGTATCCGGGAAATACCTACTATTTCGATGATTTCACCCTGAAAACATATCCGGGAGCTCATGATAACCGGGCTTTCCGGGAAGGAAGGTTTATGCGTCCAAGTGATGCCAGAAACGGATATGCCGGCTCGGAAGGGTTCAGTATTCCCTGCCCCAATCGGACAGGTCCTTTAGGTTCTATGTTCAATATGAACTTCATGATTGAGACCTTGAACAATTTTAAGATCGATTTCAGTGCCGGAAGGGATTATGAGGAGCATGTTACGCACATGATGCGGGAAAGACCCAATATTATGCTCCGTCACCGTATCCGCTCCTATACGCCAAAGGAGTACGCGTCGCAGATTGAGAGGATGGGAGTCCAGCTGGCATTGCCGCTTCATCACAACAACGCAAGGGCTACGGAGGAAGATTTAAACCTGTATTTTAGCCAAGTAAATCAGGTCTTGAAATCCCACGGAAGCGCTGCCAGAGCATTTAATCCGGAACCTTATAAATGGTATACGATTCAGCTGTCCATAATTGCTGATGATGAAATGGAATAGAATAGGAGGAATCGGTTATGTCAACACAGGTAATTATAGTATTTACCATAGCCGTATTAATGATTATCGGATTTTCTTGTGGTAAATTTTCTTATCCGGCAGTAGCGGTCAGCGTAATCGTTGTTTTGGAAGTGTCGGGGATTTTAAGCGCCAAGGAGGCCTGGAGCGGGTTTGCCAGTACAACGGCGATTCTGTTTGCCAGTATGTTTGTCCTGTCGGCAGGCCTTGCCAAAACATCGTTATTGACAAAGCTGGCCGGTCTGATTGTACCTGAGGGAAGCAGTGAGCGGCGGGCAGTAATCGGATGCGGCCTGTTATCCATATTTTTAACGATGTTCAGTAATACTTCCTCTACAATGGCAACTTTGATGCCTGTCTGCTTTAATGTCGCGGAGAAGGCAGAGATTTCTCCCAAGCGGCTGTTAAAACCAGCGGTTGACTTATCCAGCATTTGGGCGGCAGTACTGCCGGTAGGATTGGGGCTTACGGCATACAGCGTCAGCAATGAGATGGTAGCATCCCTTGGCGGCGAACCGACTTTTACTATGCTGACATTTATGATAGCCCGTCTTCCGATCGTATTGCTAATCACGCTGTTTATTTTCATAATTGGATATCGTTTTACACCAGAAAATTATGATAACCTGGACTTCTCTTTGGATAAGGGTGGAAAAGGCTCGAAGAATGAGGAAAAACGGTTATCTCCAGGGAAAGAAAAACTGACATACATAATTTTTTGCGCCGCTATCGTGGCAATGATGGTCAGCAACTATATTAGGATCGTCAGCGCTTCCACCTGCGCGGCAATCGCGGCCCTTCTTATGGTCTTTACCGGGATTCTCAATGAAAAAGAAGCCACAAGGGCAATTAATTTGAAGGTAATTGGTATTTACGCGGGTACTATTTCCCTAGCAAGCGGAATCAGCGCGTCCGGCGCGACGGAAGTAATTTCCGATTTTATGAATAATATGCTTGGAGGACTGACAAATCCTTACCTCATCGCGTTTGTGCTGGTGCTGGCTACTTCGCTCTGCACACAGTTCATGAATAACTCCAGTACACTAAATGTATTCCGGATTCTGGGAGCAGTGGTGGCGGTTGCCTGCGGCTTTGATGCCCGTGCCGCTATTATCGCGGTAGAGATGGGCGCTACCTGTTCCGTGCTTCTTCCTACGGCATCCGCGACTCAGGCAATGGTATTCGCTCAGGGAGGATATACGGTAAAAGAGTACTTAAAAGCGGGAATTCCGATATTTATTCTGTATATGATTCTGTACATGGTTTGGGTTCCCAACATTTTCCCGGCACTTTAAGTTTCTGTGCCATGAAATTATCCCATGATAGTCCAAGTGCGAAGAGCCTGGATTTCATGGGATAATTTTGTTTTAAGATATCGGAAATTTTTTTCGCCTTTTCTGGCATAGACCTGCCCTGTTTTCTGTATAATGAACCAAGAATAAAGCAAGACGGCAAAATCGGAGCGGGAGTTCATGAAAGCGAAATTTTTTTCTTATAAACAGATAAGGGCCATTTTGTTCTCTGTGATTTTTCTGTTTTTCTCATGGACCATTTCCTCACGAGCTCAGAAAACCGATGAAGACCCTCCCTTGAAGCTCAACGCCCAGTCAGCGGTGCTTATGGACGGGGAGACAGGGAGGGTGCTCTATGGAAAGGAGGAGAACCTGGTCCGCCCCATGGCCAGTACCACTAAGATCATGACCTGTATCCTGGTCCTGGAAAACGGAAATTTAGAGGATGAGGTGACCGTGTCTTCCTATGCTGCCAGTCAGCCCAAGGTCCATCTTGGGGCGCCGGCAGGCCGGCGTTTTTGTGTGGGAGATCTCCTCTTTTCCCTGATGTTGGAGTCTCACAATGACACAGCTGTCATGCTGGCCGAGTACCTGGCAGGAGATGTAAAAGCCTTCGCGGCCATGATGAACCAGAAGGCCCGGGAGATCGGCTGTGAGGATACCTGGTTTATCACCCCAAACGGCCTGGATGCCAAAGAGACAGGAGCGGACGGAAAGGAAAAGATTCACAGCACCACAGCCAGGGATCTGGCGGCTATTATGAGCTACTGTACATGGAAATCCCCAAAAAGCAAAGAATTTCTGGAGATCACCAGGACTCAGAACTACTACTTTAAGGATCTGGACGGCAAGGGGAGCTATTCCTGCGTGAACCACAATGCCTTTCTCACCATGATGGACGGGGTCCTGTCGGGAAAGACCGGATTTACCGGAGGAGCGGGCTATTCCTATGTGGCGGCGCTGGAAAATGGCGGAAGGAGGTATGTGATCGCGCTGCTGGGGTGCGGATGGCCGCCTCACAAGACCTACAAGTGGAGCGATGCCAGGACTTTATTCGGATATGGCTTAAAAGAGTATCACAACGAGAAACTGCCGGCCCCGCCGGAATTCGAGCCTGTGCTGGTTGAGAACGGGATCCCGGGCGGCGGCAGGCTGGGATCCCCGGCGGCTGTGGAGCTTACGGCAGAACAGGAGGACAGGGGACAGGTGCTGGTAAAAGAGGGGGAGAGGGTGAATGTATCGGTGAAGCTTCCGGACACCCTGAAAGCCCCGGTGGAAAAGGGGGAGGAGGTTGGAAAGCTCGTCTACTCCCTGGATGGGACGGTGATCCGCCGGGAACCCGTGTACGCGGCCTGTGAGATGGATGCCATTGATTATTGGTGGTGCCTGGAGCAGCTGTGGATAGGGTTCATGCCATGACAAATCCCCGGAGGAGTCCCGGTTTGAACCGTAACCGCGGTTTCAAAAAGTTTGAAGGAATTCCAAAAATATACTTGAAAAGACAGCATTTTAGAGATACAATATAATCGGCAGAAATTTGGATTTACCAGACGAGTGTTTGTTAAATTTTTTACAAACGTCAAACAATTTTTTTAATGGAGGACAGCAAAATGAGTAATTCAGCACAGACATCAGCAAGCAGCCGTATCAATATGCTGCTTGATGAGAACAGTTTTGTTGAAGTTGGCGCTTATGTGACAGCCAGAAGCACGGACTTTAACATGACAGACAAGGAAACACCTGCTGATGGTGTGGTGACCGGATATGGTACCATAGACGGCTGCCTTGTGTATGTGTACAGCCAGGACGCGTCTGTAATGGGCGGCTCCATGGGCGAGATGCACGCGAAGAAGATCTCCAGAATTTACGCTATGGCTATGAAGATGGGAGCGCCGGTCATCGGACTGGTGGACTGTGCGGGCCTGAGGCTTCAGGAAGCCACGGACGCGCTTCATGGTTTCGGGGAGCTGTACTACAACCAGACTATGGCTTCCGGCGTGATTCCCCAGATTTCAGCCGTATTCGGCACTTGCGGCGGAGGTATGGCAGTGTCCTCGGCACTGGCGGATTTTACCTTCATGGAAGAGAAGAAAGCAAGGCTGTTCGTGAATTCGCCCAATGCCATTGATGACAATTACGTGGGTAAATGTGATACCGCTTCTGCTGATTACCAGAGCAGTATGGCAGGCAACGTTGATTTTACCGGCAGCGAGGAGGAGATCCTTTCCCAGATCCGCTCACTGGTAACCATCCTTCCCGCGAACAATGAAGATGATCTGTCCTATGACCAGTGCGACGATGATTTAAACAGGGTGTGTGCTGACCTGGAAAACTGTGTGGAGGATACGGGACTTGCCCTGTCCGCCATCTCTGACGACAATTTCTTCATGGAAGTAAAGAAAGCTTACGCGCCTTCCATGGTGACAGCGTTTATCCGTCTCAACGGGACAACTGTGGGCTGTGTGGCCAACCGCCGCGCGGTCTACGGCGAGGACGGGGAGAAGACAGCGGAGTACGAGCCCGTGCTCAACGCGAAGGGATGCAGAAAAGCGGCACAGTTTGTGGATTTCTGCGATGCTTTCAATATCCCTGTTCTGACCCTGGTGAATGTGACCGGCTACAAGGCTGACAAGTGCAACGAGAAGACCATGGCCAAGTCCGCGGCCAGGCTTACCAGCGCCTTCGCGGGGGCAAGCGTTCCCAAGGTGACCGTTATTATCGGCCAGGCTTACGGTACCGCTTATCTGACTATGGCCAGCAAGTCCATCGGCACAGATATTGTGTACGCGTGGCCCGGAGCTACCATCGGCATGATGGATCCCCAGGCGGCGGCCAAGATCATGTACGCGGACGAGATCAGGAATTCCGATAACGGGGCAGCCCTTATCAGCGAGAAGGCGGCCCAGTACAGAGAGCTTCAGTCCAGCGCCCTTTCAGCGGCAAAGAGAGGCTATGTTGACGATATCATTGAGGCCCGCGATACCAGGAAGCGGGTTATCGCGGCATTTGAGATGCTGTTTACAAAGAGGGAGGATCGTCCGGCCAGAAAGCACGGCACGGTTTGATGAAAAGGCACGCCCCAGGCGTGAAGGCCGGCAGTCTGACGGCTGGCGGCAGATTAAGACGAGGTGACAGGCATATGAAACGATTAAAGAAACAGGTATTAGCGGTGCTGTGCGTCCTGGCATGCTTTTTTGCCCTCACTGCCTGCAGCGGCGCGGAGGAAGAGCCGACTCTCGGTGACTCCGAGTCCTCCGGGCTGCAGTTAAGCGCCCAGAACATGCTGGAAGGCTTTGTGGAGATCGGGGATTCCATGGGTGAGGCCGCTGTGGAGCAGTACCGGGACGGCGATATGGAAGTTCTGGCAGCCGGCATGGAGGCCTATCTGGCGGCAAAGAAGGATCTGGGCGCTTATGTGTCCGTGAACAGCGGAAGGGCGGACAAGACCGACGACGGCTACAGCATTACCCTCAACGCGGTGTTTGAACAGAGGGAGTGCGAATTCAGCATCACGCTGGACAAAAAGCTGGAGCAGGTTACTTCCATGTCCTTTAACCCGGTATATACTACCGGAGAAAACATGACCAAGGCAGCCCTAAACACTCTTATGGGTATGGGCACCGTATTTATAGTGCTGATCTTTATCAGCTGGCTCATCAGCTGCTTCCGGTATATCCGGCAGTATGAGGACAAGATGAATCAGAAGAAGACCCCGGCCCCTCTCCCGGTAGTGGCAAAGGCGGCCTCGGATCCCTCTCCCGCCCCGGCGGAGGATCTGACAGACGATCTGGAGCTGGTGGCAGTGATCACCGCGGCGATCGCGGCTTTTACAGGCGCTTCGGAAGACGGCCTGGTAGTGCGCTCCATTAAACGCGCCCCGGCCAGCAAATGGAAAAAAGCATAATCAATTCAGGAGGATCATAAAATCATGAAAAATTATACAATTACAGTTAATGGTAATGTTTACGAAGTAACCGTAGAAGAGGGAGCCTCCACCGGAGCGGCTCCGGCGTCAAGAGCGGCGGCTCCAGCCCCCAAGGCAGCTCCCAAGGCCGCGGCACCTGCTCCGGCAGCCGGGGCCCAGGGCTCTGTGGCTGTGACGGCTCCCATGCCAGGCAAGATTTTAGGGATTAAGGCAGAGCCGGGCAAGACAGTGGCAAAGGGCGAGGCCATCATCGTCCTGGAAGCCATGAAGATGGAAAATGAGATCGTGGCCCCCGCTGACGGAACCATCGCCAGCATCAATGTGTCTGTAGGGGATTCTGTAGAGGCGGGCGCGACTCTGGCCACTTTAAACTAGGAATCTGCTTAAGACGCGGATTCCGGATGGAGGGATTGACATGGAATATATTACAAGTACATTGGGGAATCTTCTTCAGCAGACAGCATTCTTAAATCTGACCGGCGGTAACCTGATCATGATCGGCGTGGCCTGTGTGTTTCTTTATCTGGCTATCAAGAAAGGCTTTGAGCCTCTTCTTCTGGTTCCCATCGCTTTCGGTATGCTGCTGGTTAATATCTATCCGGATATTATGGAAGAAGGCGGGCTTCTCCACTATTTCTTCTTATTAGATGAGTGGAGCATCCTGCCATCCCTGATCTTTATGGGTGTAGGCGCGATGACGGATTTCGGTCCCCTGATCGCTAACCCTAAAAGCTTCCTTTTGGGAGCGGCTGCCCAGTTCGGTATCTATACAGCCTACTTTATGGCCATCTTTATGGGATTTAACGACAAGGCGGCAGCGGCGATCTCCATTATCGGAGGCGCGGATGGCCCTACATCAATCTTCCTGGCAGGCAAGCTGGGACAGACCGGCCTTATGGGTCCCATCGCCGTGGCGGCCTACTCTTACATGGCGTTGGTACCCATTATTCAGCCGCCTATCATGAAGCTGCTTACCACTGAGAAGGAGCGGAGAATCAAGATGGAACAGCTCCGCCCGGTTTCCAAGCTGGAGAAGATCCTGTTCCCTATTATCGTTACCATTGTGGTGTGTATGATCCTGCCTACCACGGCTCCTCTTGTGGGCATGCTGATGCTGGGCAACCTGTTTAAGGAGTCCGGCGTGGTGGGACAGCTGGCTGAGACGGCTTCCAACGCCTTGATGTACATCGTGGTCATCCTTCTGGGAACTTCCGTAGGCGCCACTACAAGCGCTGAGGCATTCTTAAACTGGGATACCATCAAGATCGTCATACTGGGTCTGATCGCGTTCGCGGTGGGCACTGCGGCAGGCGTTCTCTTCGGCAAGCTGATGTGTAAGCTGACAGGAGGAAAGGTGAACCCGCTGATCGGCTCCGCCGGCGTGTCCGCGGTTCCCATGGCAGCCCGGGTGTCCCAGAAAGTGGGAGCTGAGGCAGATCCAACCAACTTCCTGCTGATGCACGCCATGGGCCCCAACGTGGCAGGCGTAATCGGTACGGCAGTTGCCGCTGGTACCTTCATGGCCATCTTCGGTGTGAAATAGATCTTTGGTGTGAAACAGGAACAAATAAAATGAGAATATCCAGGAGGTAATACAATGGCAGTGATAGAGAAGAAACCGGTTAAGATTGTGGAGACCGTCCTCCGTGACGCCCA
>CAJUSJ010000089.1 GCA_910588865.1 uncultured Lachnospiraceae bacterium | reverse complement strand
AGGAACCGAGTTTTTGGGGCCAGAGGAAAAACCTTGAAAACATAAGGAAAAACCATGATATACCGAGATATAAGGAGATATAAGGAGATATAAGGAGATATGGAAACCATGATAAAAATTTTATTCATCTGCCACGGCAACATATGCCGCAGCCCCATGGCGGAATACGTATTCCATGACATGGTTCAAAAGACCCGGGAAGGCACAGGCTCCGGGGAGTCTTTTCCCCAGTTTCACATCGCCTCCGCCGCCACCAGCACAGAGGAGATCGGCAACCCGGTGCACCGGGGAACCAGGGCTATCTTGAAGAGCCATGGCATTGACCCGTCAGAAAAGAGGGCCAGGCAGATGACATGGAGGGATTATGAGGAGTATGATTACCTCATAGGCATGGACCAGTGGAATCTTCTGAACATGCGGCGGATCACCGATGGAGACCCGGAGGAGAAGCTCAGCCGGCTTCTGGATTTTACGGATGCTCCGGGGGATATAGCGGACCCGTGGTATACAGGGGATTTTGAGACAACTTATCGAGATGTGGTCCGGGGCTGCCGGGGGCTTCTGGCCCATATCCTGGGGGAGTCTTACAAAAGCTGACAGGTCTGTATGGATACAGCCACTGGTTGGATCCAAACAGCGTACCACGTAGCCGTGTGCCCCAGAATCATAAGGCTGGAAATATGGAGTAAGCGGCCGCGCCATAATAGCTATGTGATCAATATACGCGGGAGGAAAGGGGTGTAAACCATGGAATTATACCAGCTGAAATATTTTTTGTATGCGTCAAAGTACGAGAACATCTCAAAGGCAGCCCAGGAGCTGAGGGTGGCGCAGCCTTCTATCAGCAAGGCCATCCGCTCTTTGGAGAGGGAGCTTCAAGTGGATCTGTTTGAGAGGAACGGGAAGAGGATCGAGCTGACTTACGCCGGGAAGGTTCTCAGGGAGAATATATCCTCGGTGGTGTGGCGGCTGGAGGAGCTGCCGGACGAGCTGCGGCGTCTGGGGCGGGAGATGGATATTATCAAGCTGAACGCTGTGTCCGCGGTGCCTCTTCTGGCGGATATTATCAAACAGTTCAGGGAAGAGGAGCCCAATGTGATGTTTGTGGTGACGGATCAGAGGGAGAAGACGGACTGGGATATCTGTATCTGCAGCGCGTACCCGGATCAGACTTATACTTACGGCAAAGAGCTGCTGACGGAGAAGGTCTTTCTGGGAGTGTCCAAGGAATCCTGGATCAGCGAGAGGGATCAGGTGTCCCTGGAGGAGGTGAAGAAGGAGGATTTTATCATGCTGTCCCGGGGCACTGTGCTGCGGAAACTGGCGGATACCCGGTTCAGGGAGCACCATTTTCTTCCGAAAGTGGCCATGGAATGCGATTCCACCCACCTGGTATGGAACCTGGTGAGCAACGGGGTGGGGATTACCCTGTGGCCGGAGTATTCCTGGGGAAAACGGACGGATGTGAAGCTGGTGGAGATAAGGGAAACCGGATTTTTCAGGTCCATTTTCCTGCTTCACCAGAGATTCGGGGAGATGTCATCCATGGCGTGGAAATTTTCTGAATATGTTATGGACTATATGAAGGCTTTGGAAAAGAGGGCGGCGCGGTGAAGCTGGCCCTCTTATTCCTTGCGGGAATATACGACATGCGAATGTTTTATTGGACAGACAAGAGGGCATTTTTTATAATTATAAACACAAGCAGGCAAAGGCTTCTATTTGAATATGGAGTGTTGTAGATAGCAGATACGACGTTGTATCTGACTGGTGAACTGTGTTCCATGGTCAAATAGAGGCTTTTAATTTAATGCCTTGACTGTTCGCCGTAGGCGAACAACTGACCACGGAAAAAGAACAGCCCAAAGAGTATATGACGGAGGTGATCAGCTTTGAATCGAATGAAGGAAGCGGACCGGATCCTGGCGGAGAATCTGGTGGAATCCATTATGAAGGATTATGAGGCCTGCGGCATCGCGGCGGCCATTATCGACAGGCAGGGGAACACCAGATATGAGAAGTTCTGGGGCTCAGCGGATCTGGAGTCAAAGAAGGAGATAAACGGCGAGACCATTTTTGGCCTGGCGTCGGTGACCAAGTCTTTTACATGTCTGGCCATTATGCAGATGGCGGAGGAGGGGCTTCTGGGCCTTGACGACCCTGTCAGCCAGTATGTCCCTGAATTTACCAACAAGAATCAGAAGACCGTGACCATCCGCCACCTTATGAGCCACTGCGGCGGATTTTTCCCCCTTCCCCGGATTCTGGTGGGGCAGGTGGCAGAGAGCCTGGGACTCAAGGAGTCAGAGACAGGAGATTTTGCCTACAATGACGCTATAGCTTCTGAGGGAGTCCGTCTGGTGGCCCAGCGCCTGGATGAGCAGACCATGGAGTCAGGCCTTAACGGCGAGCCCGGAGAGTATTTGAGCTACTGCAATGACGGTTTCGGGCTTTTGTCGGACGTGATCCGCAGATACGGCAAAGAGCCTTCCTATGGAGATTATCTTGTAAGACATATCTTGAAGCCCCTGGGCATGGAGCGCAGCTTCTGTGATTTTGTCAGGCCCTCCCAGGATGACAACGCGGCGACCCTGTACAAGAAAGTGGACGGGGTGATGAAAGGCCACAGGGATTACCACGACAATGCCTTTGTGCTCAACGGCGGCGGGGCCATGAAGTCCACCTTAAATGACCTTAAAAAATACCTGGCCATGTATTTAAATGAAGGGAAAGCTTTAAACGGCGCGAGGATCCTAAGTCAGAGAGGGATCCGGGAGATGTGTAAGCCCAGGCAGCCATACGGCGCGTTCGGGTATTACGGCTACGGCCTTTCCATAAAGCAGCTGGATGATTTGAAGGTGGTGGAACACGGCGGAAGCCTTCCGGGGGTTTCCTCCAACATCGCGTGGTCCTATGAGGCGGATGGGGCGGTGATCATCCTGTGCAACACCTCAGGGGTACCTGTGAGCCTGATCTCCAACGCCCTTATGAGGGCTTACCATGGGAAAAATCCCCTGGACAAGAGGGACATCTGGCAGGAGGCTTCCTGGCCGGAAGAGACCCTGAAGGCGGCAGAGGGCACCTATGTCTCCGGAGAGGGGACCCAGGTGGAGCTCTACATAGGGGAGGACGGCAGGCCCGGTGTCCGGGAGGATGGAAAGGAAAAGCTCCTTATCCCCGTTAGCCCATATTCTGCCATCATCCGGAACAAGTACTCGGATTTGTTTGTAAAACTGATCCACAGCCAGGAGAGGGGTCTCTACGCCATAGCCTACGGAAGCAGGCTGATTCCCAAAAAACCTCTCTGACACTCATAACCAGCCACTGTTCTCAGAAAGGAAGACCAACCATTGCCAGATTCCTACACCATAAGATGCCATATAAGATCCGTCAGGCGGGCAGCCGTCGCGGCGGCGGCGGTTTTTGCCCTCCGGCGGGACTGGACCCTTGTGGGCCTTTCCGACGCCTGCGCCCTTTCAGGGATCATTTTCCTGATCATAGCCCTGTTCCGGCTGGCTAAATGGCTTCGGTTTTACGACCTGGTGATCTACGGGTTCCAGAAGTTTCAGCAGATCTGGAAAAATGAGAATTTTCTGGACACCCAAGAAACCAGTTACGGGGCTTTTGTGGAGAGCAGAAGGTATGAAAAGAATTACAGTGAGACTTTTATCGCGGCAGTGTGCATGTTTTTGTGTTCTGTCTCGATATTAGCGATATAGAGGAGGTAAGGCGGTCCTTTGTCCACCTGGCAGGTGACGGGGAGGGCCCCGGGCCGATTCAACAACAAGGAGGAAAAGTAATGAGAAAAACCAGAAAGACAATGCTGATGCTTTTATCAGCGGCCATGATGGCAGGCGCTTTAAACGGATGCTCCAGTTCTTCTTCCAAGCCGGAGGAGAGCATTGAATTTACGGAAGCGCCGTCAACAGAGGCTCCTACCACTTCCGCCGCGGCAGGCGGAGAGACGGCAGGGACTGAGGACCAGGCACCGGCAAGTACGGACCCCAATGGCGACAAACCTACAGATGAGGGCTACGGCATTTTAAGAGAGGCCAGTGTCAACAAGATCGGTTCCTTAAACCCGCTGACCTACATCAACTCTTATTCTTCAGACCAGATTAAGAGAAGTTCCATGATCTTGTACACCTATTTCCCCAATGAGGACTACACCTTCTGCGATTTAAGCGGCGAGCTGGCGGAAGAGGATCCTATCCAGGTGGACGACGAGGGCAAGGTATGGCAGATCAAGATCCGGGACGGGATTGTGTGGGAGAACGGCGATGACTTGGACGCTAATGACGTGTACTACACCTGGCAGATGATCCTGGATCCCAAGCTTGCCAACTTGAGGGCCAGCAATTTTGCCAAGGATGTAATCGAGATCGAGAACGCCATGAACTACTTTGAAGGCAAATGCGGCTGGGAAGAAGTGGGGCTGAAGCTGATCGACGACAACACCGTGGAGATCCATACCGTGTCAGGCCACGACGCCAGAGAGGTTATGACCCACTTGGCTCATCCGGCCAACTGCATTGTCAACGAGGAGTACTATGAGAAGGGCATGAATGCGGACCGCACCGAGACCCTCTACGGCACCAGCCTGGAGTACTGGATCTCCTCCGGCCCGTTCTTGGTAGAGTCCTGGACAAACGACGCGGAGATCACCTTTAAGAAGAACCCCGACTATGTGTTCAAGGATAAGATCTGGCTGGCGGGAATCAACATCAAGGTGGTGGAAGACAGCGGCACCCAGATGCAGCTGTTCGACAACGGCGAGATCGACTATGTAAAACTGAATGCCGAGACCTTTTTACAGTACGAAGAGGACCCCAGAGTCCTGTTCTCCCCGGCGAACTCTGTAAGACATATTACCATCAACACAATCAACCCCAACCAGCCGATCCTGGCCAACGAGAAGTTCAGGCAGGCCCTGTTCTATGCCACAGACAGAGAGACCATCGCCAAGATGATCAAGGAGGACCCGGCAGACTACATCGTGCCCACCACCCATATCATTGACCTGGATAATGGTGTGAGATTCCGGGATACAGATGAGGGCAAGGCCAACACCCATGACAACTATGGCTATGATCCGGAGAAGGCAAAGCAGCTGTTCGAGGAGGCTCTGGCGGAGGAAGGCATTGACAAGGTATCAACTACCATGATCTACAATGACGCCGCTCCCCAGATCGTCATGAGTGAGTTCTTACAGCAGAGCTGGCAGCAGGCTCTGGGCGCTGACAAGTTTGAGCTTAAGCTTCAGGCCATGCCCTCTTCCCAGAGAGGCGATCTGATGAGAAGCTGGGCCACCAAGCCGGACTGCTACGAGATCAGCTGGGGCGGCTGGATCAGCACAGACTTAATGCCCTGGAACGCGTTTAAGTACTGGACAACCTACTATTCCGCGAAGAACGAGCCCTACTTAAGCGAGGAGTTCGATGAGGTGTTTGACGCGGCTAATTTCGGCGAGGACCGTTTTGAGGATGGCGTGAGACTCCAGGAGGTTGCCCAGATGGAGCAGATGCTCATTGAGCCGGCTGTCATTATCCCGGTTACAGAGTCTCTGGACAAATATCTGAAAGCTGACAGAGTTGAGCTGACCATGAAGAACTGGGCTAACCGGGTCGAGTGGGGCTGGAACTATGCTAAGATCACGGAATAAGAGATCTTAAGAGCAGACAAAAGGCCGCGGGGGATCTTCTCTTGTGGCCTTTTCCCGCGCGGGGGAAGCCTTTTCTGCCTGATTTATGAGAACCTACGAAAGGGGGAAGTGAATGTTTCGGTACATACTAAACAGAATCGTCGCGATGGTTATCACCTTGTTTATTATCGTGTCCATCGCGTTCATGGTGGTGCGGCTCATGCCTGGAAGTGTGTATGAGATGGGAGGCGATCTGTCCCAGACAGTTATCGACGCGCTGAACGCGAAATATCATTTTGACGAGCCCATCATCAAACAATACGGTTATTTTCTTCAGAACATTTTCCTTCACTGGGACTGGGGAACATCGGCTAAGATGCGCCCGAATGTGCCGGTATTTGAGATCCTCAAGGACAGGATCCCCATTACTTTGCAGATCAACCTGATCTCCCTGTTCGCGGCGCTGCCGGTGGGTATGGCTGCCGGGATCCTGGCCGCTATCAGGAAAAATACCATTGTGGATCATCTGGTTTCCCTGATGGTGGTCCTGTTTATCTCCATACCGTCTTTCGTGTTCGCGGCAGGCCTTCAGTACTTTTTGGGCTTTAAAAGCGGCGCGTTTCCCATTATTTACAATGTGTCCGCCAAAGGGCTTTTGCGGTGGCAGTCCATGTTCATGCCCATCCTGGCCCTGTCCTTTGACCCCATTGCCCGGGTGGCCAGGTATTTGAGAGCGGAACTGGCAGAGACCATGAATTCAGAATTCATGCTCCTGGCAAAGACAAAGGGCCTGACCTATGCCCAGAGCACCATCCGCCATGGACTGCGCAATTCCATGGTACCCCTGATGAATATCATTATCCCCATGTTCGCCAACGTGCTGGGAGGCTCCCTGGTGGTGGAGAGCATTTTTTCCGTTCCCGGTATGGGCGGGCTGATGGTGGACTCCATCAATGCCAGCGACCATATGCTGACAGTGGCGATCCTTATGTTCTATTCCCTGATATCCCTGATCACAGTGCTGATCGTGGATATTTCCTACGGAATTGTTGACCCGAGAGTACGGATGGGAGGGGAGAAGTAATGGTATTTTACGAAAATGACAGAGAAAAATATGACGCCATTTCAAAGGACCTGTTCCGTCTGGTACAGAAGGATGAGGAGATCCACGATGTGGAATTCAAGACAAAGCCCATTGGTTTCTTTATGGATGTGTGGCTTCGGTTTGTGAAGAACAAGGCGTCTGTGGTGGCCGCGGCGATCATCCTGATCATCGCCTTTTTCGCGGTGTTCGGGCCGGGAATGAACGAGTACCGGTACGATGAGCAGCACACGGACCGCATTAATATGCCGCCAAAGATCCCCTTTATCGCCAAGCTGGGCATCGGTGTGTTTGACGGCGGATTTACCCTTGAAAACAGAAAATATGACAACTTAAACGACACGGACCGGTACCCGGAAGGGTCTGTTCTGGGCATCCTCAATCCCAGGCTGGTCAGCGGGGAGAGGATCGTGGACGTGGAGGTTGATTACTATAAGTACATGGGCATGGACGACGATGAGTGCTTCTGGTTCGGAAGCGATTATTTGGGCAGGGACATCTGGACCAGGATGTGGCGGGGAGCCAGGGTTTCCCTGATCATCGCCATTGTATCGGTGTGCTGCAATGTGGTCATCGGCGTGATCTACGGTTCCATCTCCGGGTACTACGGCGGTAAGGTGGACATGGTGATGATGCGTATTACGGAGATTATCAACGCTTTCCCCAGAATCGTTATCGTGACTTTGTTTATCATGGTAGCGGGGACAGGAATGTTCTCCATCATCATGTCCCTGGTGATCAAGGACTGGGTCAACACGGCCCGCATGGTAAGGTCCCAGTTCTACCGGTTCAAAGGACGGGAGTATGTGCTGGCGGCCAGGACCCTGGGCGTAAAAGATATGGCCCTGATTTTCCGCCATATCCTGCCAAACTCCATCGGCCCCATTATCACCAGCTCTATGATCGCCATCCCAAGCGCGATCTTCGCGGAGTCCTTCTTGGCCTACATCGGACTGGGGCTCCAGGCACCGGAGCCGTCTATCGGCGTCATGCTGTCCCAGGGACAGAAGGTGCTGTTGCACTACCCCACCCAGGTGGTATTTCCCGCTGTCGTCATCTCTCTTCTGATGATCTCTTTCAACCTGTTTGGAAATGGTCTGAGAGATGCCTTTGACCCGACCCTTCGGGGAGCTGAGTAGAAGGAGGACAAATGAGCAGCAAAAATGAACCGATATTGGAAGTGAATAATCTCAGGATTTCTTTCCGTACCTACAACGGCAAGGTACAGGCGGTCCGGGGCATTGATTTCAAGTTGTTCCAGGGGGAGACTCTGGCCATTGTGGGGGAGTCCGGTTCCGGCAAGTCCGTGACCACCAAGGCCATCTTGGGGATCCTTCCCAAGAACTCCATCATCGAGGAGGGGGAGATCCTGTACAATGGCGACGACCTTACAAAATATAAAGAAAAGGATTTTTATAAGCTGAGAGGAAAGGAGATCTCCCTGATCTTCCAGGACCCTCTGTCTGCCTTAAATCCCATTATGAAGATCGGGAAACAGATCATGGAGGCCCTGGTGCTGACAAACCACATGAACCGGGCAGGGGCCAAAAATCGGGCCCTGGAACTGATGGAGATGGTGGGCATCACCAATCCGCGGGCAAGGTTTGAACAGTATCCGTTCCAGTTCTCCGGCGGCATGCGCCAGCGTATTGTCATCGCCATCGCCCTGGCCAGCAACGCCAAGATCATGATCTGCGACGAGCCTACCACGGCCCTGGACGTGACAATCCAGGCAAAGATCCTGGAGGAGATCAAGGAGATCAAGAAGCGGCAGAACCTGTCCGTGGTTTTCATCACCCACGATCTGGGGGTTGTAGCCAATATGGCGGACCGGATCTGCGTCATGTACGCGGGCAAGATCGTGGAGGTGGGCACGGCTCAGGAGATTTTCTACTCTCCCGCCCATCCCTACACCTGGGCTCTTTTGTCCTCCATGCCGGATCTGGAGACAAAGGAAAGGCTGTTCTCCATACCGGGCACACCTCCCAACATGATCTTCCCGCCAAAGGGGGACGCGTTCGCGGAGAGAAACCAGTACGCGCTGGCAGTGGATTTTGAGGAACAGCCGCCGTTTTTCAAACTCAGCGACACCCACTACGCGGCTACGTGGCTTCTCCATCCCAACGCGCCCAAGGTGGAGATGCCCCAGGCATTAAAGCACCGGATTGAGAGAATGCGGGGAAAGGAGGGGGCATAGATGGAAGAGAACAGACAGACAGGCATGAGAGAAGAGAAGATCCTGGAGATCAAGGATCTGTGCATGGAATTCCCTTCCGGGAGAAAGCAGACCGTAAAGGCTCTGAATCATGTGACCTTTGACATCTATAAAGGCGAGAATTTCGGGCTGGTGGGAGAGAGCGGATGCGGAAAGACCACGCTGGGCAGAACCGTTATCCGCCTGTACGATCCCACTTCCGGGGACATCCTGTTTAACGGCAAGAGCATTTCCGGAAAACTGACTAAGGCGGACAGGGATTACATTACCCGGAACCTGGCCATGATTTTCCAGGACCCGATCTCTTCCCTGAATCCCAGGATGACCGTGGAGGAGATCATCGCGGAGGGGCTGAAGACCAGGGGCTTAAGGGACAAAGACCAGCTGCGCCAGGAGGTGGCGGGGATCCTTAACAAGGTAGGGCTTCTCCCGGAGCATGGAACCAGGTATCCCCACGAGTTTTCCGGCGGTCAGAGACAGAGGATCGGCATCGCCAGGGCCCTGGTGGTGAAGCCCTCGTTCATTATCGCCGATGAGCCGGTGTCGGCCCTGGATGTGTCTATCCAGGCACAGGTCATCAACCTTTTGATGGACATTAAGCAGGAGATGGATCTGACCATCCTTTTTATCGCCCACAACCTCGCGGTGGTAAAATATTTTTCAGACCGTATCGGAGTTATGTACTTTGGAAATATGGTAGAGCTGGCGGATGCGGATGAGCTGTACGCCCATCCGGTTCATCCTTACACCAAGTCTCTTTTGTCAGCCATCCCCCAGCCGGACCCGGTCAGTGAGAAGAACAAACAGAGGATTTATTATGATCCGTCCATCCATCACTATGACGGGGAAAAACCCAGCTTCCGCCAGATCCGTCCCGGACATTTTGTCTACGCCTCAGACTCGGAGATGGAGCGGTATGAGAAAGAGCTGGGGCAGTAGGCCGGGAGCTTTCCGCGCGGATCTGGCCAAAGGCGGGGGAGGATATGAGTTAATCAGCTGTAAGCGGGGGAAAAACAGGAGGAGAAAACAGCGGAATTATGGAGAATAAGACGTTAAAAGTAATTGCTACCGGAGATATGTTTATTACCAGAAGGATCGCGAAAGAGGGGTATGAGGGATTTGATCAGATCCGGGACTGTATTATGGCCCATGATGTAAAATTCAGCAACCTGGAGATGACTTTCCACCGCCAGGAGGGATACCCGGCGGCTGTCAGCGGAGGAACCTGGGCCATGATGGATCCGGAAGCGTTAGATGATGTCCGGAGGTTTGGATTTAACTTATACAATACAGCCAACAATCATTCCGGAGACTACGGGCAGGAGGGGGTTCTGGCCACCATCCGTCATCTGCGGGAGAGGGACATGGTATTTTCCGGCACAGGAAGCAATCTGGGGGAGGCCTCCAGAGCCTGCTATCTGGAGACGAGAAAGGCCAGGGTGGCTTTGATCAGCGTGTCCTCCTCTTTCCACGAGGCGGCCAGGGCAGGGGGACAGTCCCACGAGATGGGGGGAAGGCCGGGCTTAAACCCCCTTCGCTTCCAGACCCGCTACCATGTGGACAGGGATCACTATGAGATGGTGAAGGAGCTGGTAAGGCTCACAAAGATCAACGCTGAAAAGGAGTTTTCCATCAAGAACGGGTACAGCAATCCCTTTGAGGAGGGAACCCTGCCCTTCGGCCAGGCGGGAACCTTTATCCTTGATGAGAACAACTGGACCGAGAGCGTGCCGAACCCGGAGGACATGAAGAGAATCACGGAGGAGATCGCCGAGGCCCGCAGACAGGCGGATGTGGTGTTTGTCAGCTTTCACGGCCATGAATGTGACGGGGAGGACACCACGGTTCCCGCGATGTTCCTGGAGACATTTTCCCGGAGCTGTATTGACGCGGGGGCGGACGTGATCATCGGCCATGGGCCTCACGAGCTGAGAGGAATTGAGATCTATAAGGGCAAGGTGATCTTTTACAGCCTGGGTAATTTTCTGTTTGAGACAGAGACCGTCAGCCTGCAGCCTTATGATGCCTACATAAACAGGAAACTGCCCCTGGACACCAAGGTGGGAACTTACATGGACGACCGCAGCAAGAACGGCACCGTGGGGTACGGGGTGCTGGAAAATATCTGGAGGGCCGTCATGGCCGGATGGACTATGGAGGATCAAAAGGTGACCCAGGTGCAGCTCTATCCCATCAGCTTAGGGATCAACGACAAGCGTCCCCGCAAAGGGGAACCCCGGATGACAGGGGATGAGAAGGTGCTTGAGTACCTCCAGCAGCTCAGCGCTCCCTATGGAACCAGGATACGGATCCAGGATGGGGTCGGGTATATTGATCTTACGTAGGTTATGAAAAGAAGTCTTTACGCGGAAATGAACCGCGGGAAGGCTTCTTTTTTATGTACGCGGGGCGGAGAGGAACATGGCCCCTAATGCGGCCCTGTCCCGGCGCGGCGAGTATGGAAAGGGCCTTCCCTGTCGGATTCTTACGGACAATTCCAGCGTGTGATACAATTAAGAAACATAAAGGATGGGAACGGAAACAAAGACAGAAACAAAAAATGAACAGGCATATTCTCTGAATATATTATATATAATTCGATTCGGGGAAACTTTTTCGGGAATCTACTATGAAAATGGTCAAATTACTAATTACTTCTTCTCAAATAAAATTGGAGCGTTGCAAACATAAATCATAGACATAAAATAAGTACGGGGTTACAGAAAGTATAAGGGACAGACCAAGAACCGTTACAGTAGTATAGGCTGGCGAGTCTCCAATGTTCTTGGGTGTCCCTTTACTGGAATTAAAAAAGCTCCTCAAAAATTTTAGCGGTTTCGTCTGACATGCGCCGGGTAGCGGTGAGGCTCATAGACAGTATATTCCCGTTTTGGTCCAAACGAAGAGGCTTCTCCTTGCTCTTGGGATAGCCGAAACGCAAAAGAGGGATTGCTTCTTCAGGGATGAGGCGGGGTTCTATTGTGCTGCCGTCTTCCCCCCAGACTGCCCACTGGGAGCAACAGTTAAAAGGCTCCTGGTGCTTTGCGTGGGGCTTGTCCGACTCAACCACCAGGGTCATCCCATCGGGAATCGCTTCCGCGCAATTGAAGCCCTGTCCCTTGGACCAATAAAACGTATCTGTCTTTTTTACGACAATCCCTTCAGGAGTCAGCGCGCCGAATTCACGTCCCAGTTCCCGCATACAGTAGTCAAAGGCCCGCTCCCTGTGGGTCACCGGCAGCCTGGCCATAACATACAACTTCTTTTTTATCAGGGTAACAGGGAACACCACGTCCCCAACCTTAACAGAAACAATGGAGGGCATTCGGGAATGGATACTGCCGAGCACCACCTTGATTGGCCCCTTATCTCCTGCTTTTTTCAGTTCTTGTACCCAATCCTGGGGCCAATAAACGATATAATGTGCCATCTCTGTATCTCCTTTTCATTCCTTTATTTTATGTATTCAGCGGCCCATGACGCTGTCTATAACGTATCAATTAGTGCCTTTATCGCGACACCATTCTTCGTTTTCCAATAGGATGGTCCGTTTAAGGTTTTCAATTTCGTTTCAATATGGTTATTCTTGCGGTAAATATTTACCGCGTCTATTCCTGCCTGGGAAGATGCTTTATAAAAACCGATTTTTTCACCCTTTCCATTGAAATATGGCTGTCTGTTTTCATCCAAAAGAAGCATATAACATTCCTTATCCTGCTCATCATATTCGGCAATGGCGTAATGATAAACACCATCATATTCCATAAAAAATTCGGTGCCATTTTGGATTTTGCCCGCATTGTAAAGATCTGTAAAGCTTACAGCGCGTCTTCGTACATTAGACTTAGGCGTTCTTCCATAATGCTTCTCATCAAGAGACAGATATATTTCATCTAAGATACTCTGATAACGGGAATAAACAACACAGGACAATTTATCGTCATCTGAATAATCGCCGCTTTTTTCAACATCAATAAATATTTCATCTAAAACTTCTGAATGCAGATCATATATTTCATTACACAATGAAGTATTCACCAATGCCATTGGTGAGCCGTGAACCGGCTCCCGTAAATTATTGGCATACTGTTCCAGAAGATACCGTCCCTCCTTATTAAGCTGTGGATGTTCTATGCATTTTGCTATTACATAGTCATACAGCTCCTGATAGGTAATCTGTGTATAGCGTTTATCATAGGGTTTCTGCCTTAGATCCGGTGTAATGAATAAGCAAATAACCCTTTGCCCCTTTTTTCTGTGGCCTTCCACATAGTCCCGGTAGTCCTTAGTCTGTCCCACATGGGTTCCATTCATATTTTCTCTCGCTTTTACCTTATTCTCTATGACAAGAACAAGCTCATGGCTTTCACCATAAACATCAATGGAGCGTTTCTTCCTGTCGGCGGTAAAAAAGGTTTTTTCTGTTTCAAAACGCACAGAGTCCAGATTCATATTGAACACTGTTTTTAAGGAGAGATCTGTTGCTTCACTCTTAATCATATAAAGGGTTAACAGCCTTACAAGAGGATAATGCCCAAGGCACAGACTGGAATTAGGGTCTAGTAACCAACTTATAAACGCGCTATGCCAGTGTTCTGTATGTGTCTGTCCAACGATGGTAAACACATTAGTCTTTTCCTGAAAATACTTTAGCTGCTGGAATTGCTTACTGGATATCAATTCCTCTACCTGTTCTATATTCAAAATGATTTCCCTCTTCTATGGTTTTATATTAATTCTTCAATGCCCTTTTTCCCTTTTGCGGATTTTACAGACTTGTCCGGTACCGCTTTAATTTGAAATGCCTCGGAATTTCCTTCGCACAGAGCAAGCATCTTTTCCAACTGTCCTATTCCCTGCTCCCGGTTATACCTTGTGCTTACATAATAAGCTGTGCCGCCTACGATATGCTCTTTTTTCGCCGTGAAGTAATTTAATTTATTTGGCGGGAGAATTCCCCCATCCACATCACTCTTTCTCGCGACGGATGTAATGCTGTCATTGTCAGCCATATCAGGAATACTGGAAGCGTACTTTTCCGCGACCAAGTCGAATACGTCATGCATCATGGTTGCCAATGAATTCGCGCTATGTGGAATATTCCACAGTTCATACTCAAATGTACTTACGGCTCCCTTTCTATCACCACCATGACCTTCTCTTTGTGGGCTGATTGAACCTTTCGCCCCAAGCGGTTCGCCATTTAAAATAAATTCGCTCAAATCGGCTCCGCATATTTTGAACATTCCCTTTATTTCTGATATCTTGGCTTTGAAGCCATAACTTGTTCCCACCAAATACTTTTGTCCGTTCACTTCAAAAGCTTTACAACCTCTAAAATACGTGGGGTAGGATTCAGAAGTATTGGGGTTTTTTACATTTTCCGCCTTTGAGACGGATGTTCTTTGTGTTAATTTTTCTTCGCATCCCGGATAATGCCTAATCAATGCCTCGAAAGCGTCAAACATCAATTTGCCCTGCTCTCTTTCACTGGCCGTATAGTCTTTCCCAAAAATAGTATATCTGTATCCGCCAGGAGCGGGACTCCCCGCGCCATTACCGGGTCTCGGGATGGGGACATCCGCCGGAATGGATTCCGTCAACGGCTTCCCGGCTGATTCAAAGGGAACCTGAACTTTCTCAGGCTCATCCGAGGGCATAACCTGACTAAATACCTCAGCGCCGCAGGCATTTTTTATGGAGTCAACGATTCCTCCAAGAGACATTCCAGAGCTATAATAGTTTTCATTGATTTTCTTATATGCTTTTATTTCCCTGACAATCTGACTGCAGGTCGCGGCATCCAGCTTATCGCCATCATCCCAAATATATTGGGATTCTTCTAAAATATCGCGTTTTACCAGTTCTTTAAAAGACCTGGTAAATAACTCCAACTCATTTTTCGCGTTCACATTAACAGAGCCATCCTCATAAGTATGGACACCAAGACCGGTATCTCTCTGTCCCGGCGCGCCAGTGATATTCGTTAATTTTGCCAAATCAATCGAAACAACTGGAAGCCCGTTAGGATTAGCCTTACCTATCGAGGCCTTTTTTGTCTGGCTATATAACAGCTCCATTAAGGTCGCGTAGCTGGTAGCGTAGCGGTCATCAAAAAAAGCAATTACTCCTTTGCATTTGTAATCCCTCATATTGTCCGGAAACTGATTAACCCATAAGGCATTGTGGGAGTCAAAGCTTCCGTCAAAATAGACGTTAAGTCCATAGTCCTTAACTAATTTGTAAACAATCTCATGAAGCACTACTTCCCAGTCATCGCTCTTATAACTGATAAATACGTATGATTGATTCCCGTCGCGATCGCAAATATGCTTCTTAATATAGTTAACGTTTGGGTCTATGGAACGTCTCTCATTCTCTTTGGGTGTCATATCCATTCACTCCTATAATCTGTATATTCTAAGCCCATCCAGCATTTTGAGCATCGCGAGCATACACTCCATTGGTTCTGTGTCTTTGTCCTGCGTCGCCTTGTCCAATCTCTCATAGTTCATCTCCGCCACTTCATGGGACACATCAAATCCGCCGAAATTTGGAACCATATCCTTATGCCTGCGTTCGAAATCCCTCTTTTCGGCGTCAGGTTCCCCAAAAGTCCATCCCATATCATAATGATCCTGAAGCCATCTTTGGTGTTCTAATAATCCTATTTTAACCAGTTCGTCATCCGTAAACCGGTCAACCTGTTCAAAATCAACCGGCTTATCCGTATAGAAGCAGTCTATTTCATTCATATATCTCGCGAAAGCTTTGGCCTGATTTATATTTGCCAGTTTATATTCTAACGAAAGTACTTTAAAGCTTTCCCCGTATTTTGCCATTACGCGGTCATCGTTAAGAAACTGATCTTCCTGTCCCGCGGCCTTTGCCCTTTTCCAATCCGAATCCGCCCAGCGTCCATTCAGGATAATCGCGAAATTGTAGAGATTAAGGAAATTGCTGTCCGACAGGTAACTGCGGTTTCCCCCGTGGACATGCTCCGCCAGTCCGGTTTCCACGCGAAGGCTGATGTTACTCAAATCCACAATTCTCTCGATATCCTCTTGAAAAGCGGCAATTCCGTTTTTCTTCCCATACATTCCGGAATACGCTTTTAATTCCGGTTTCTTTTTCTCTTCCGGATTCTGAAGCCATTCAATGTACTCATCCTTAAAACGATTTACCTTTGCCATCTCTTTCTCATCATATAAATATACGGCTTTGATTTGATTATTGGAAAAATCAAATGTGCATCCCATAGGATGTAACTCTTTCTTTGAATTACGGCCATACGCGGTCCTGTCCCAACACTGTAATTCATCGCAGAGCATAA
>CAJUSJ010000088.1 GCA_910588865.1 uncultured Lachnospiraceae bacterium | reverse complement strand
GTATCAATTATTATGCCATCTTTAAATGTGGCGGAATACATACAGGAATGCATGGATAGCGTACTTGCCCAGACATTGCAGGATATTGAGATTATCTGTGTAGACGCAGGTTCCACAGATGGGACTCTGGAGTATCTGCAGGAATATGAAGAGCAGGATGGGCGAGTTAAGCTGATTATTTCTGAGAAAAGAAGCTATGGCTATCAGATGAACCTGGGGATGAAAATGGCAAAGGCGATTATATCGGAATCGTGGAGACCGATGATTTTATTGTGCCGGAGATGTATGAAGAGTTATATAAAACTGCCATATTATATAATGCGGATTTTGTGAAGTCTGATTTTGATGTGTTTACCACATTGGATGAGGGAGAAAGAATCTATTTAAGATATTCTTCTGATAAATATACCAGTGCCAGATATAATTGTATTTTTTCTTCAGAAGACTATAGATCAGCGGTGAATTCTATAGATGTGTATATCTGGAGCGGTATTTACAAAAAAGTCTTTTTGGAAGAACACCAGATTTATTTTCAGGAAACACCAGGAGCGGCGTTTCAGGACTGCGGATTCCGGTATCAGGTAGCTTTATATGTCAAAAGAGGTTTTTTTCTGAATAAGTCTTTGTATCGTTATCGCCGGGATAATGCGGGTTCTTCTGCTTATAATAAACAATGTGTTTTATTTAATCTTTCTGAATGCAAAAACCTTTTAAAAATAGTCAAGAAAAAAAGGATTACAGATTCCTCAGTATGGGAATTTTTGGCTAGAGAAATTGCGGTGATTGCCCATAGGCCTTATGTTGAATTATTAGAGTGGAACGAGCCGGCGGAAGGAACCAGAGAAGCGCTGGAAGAGTTCCACAGCATATTAAAAAAATTTATGAATCTTCATTTATTGAGACAAGACAATCTGCCGTCGGGCATGTGGATGCCGATTCGGATATTTGTAGACAATCAGGAGTTTTATGAGTGTTATTCCCGATTGGAGGCAGAAATTATGGTGAATTCAATAAAAATATTTTTGAAAAAGATCTCGTCCAAAAACCAGGTCATATTATTCGGCAGCGGATTTGTAGGACAATGTGCCTACTGCTTACTGCGGATTAATAAAATCAACAATATTGTTTCATTTGCAGATAACGACAGGAGTAAATGGGGACAGGTCTACGGAAAATGCTCCATAGAGTCACCTGAAAAACTTGTAAAGGAATATCCAGATGCCTATTATCTGATCACCAACAGAAACTACTCTAAAGAAATCCATGAGCAGTTGCTTGGATATGGGATTGCAGAGGGGAATATCGAAACATATGACCAGACTACATTTCCAATTGCCTGTACCAATATCTTTATGAAGATTGGGGCGGGTTCAGAGGAATAATAAAAAGAATTAAACAAATACAATAAAGGAAGAGAGAGTTTGATGAAAAGGAAAGTTGTTCTGTGCGGCAACGGCGGGCTGTTGCGGTATGTAAACGAAAGCTTGCAAAAGGATGGCAGCGTGGAAGTGGGATGCGTCATGGAAGATATTAACCTGTTATCGGAAGAAAAGAGATTAGAAACGGCGGAAGGGATTGTCTTGGCAGTAAGCTGGAGGGAAACGGAAAAATGGATTGCCAAGATCAAAGAATATAATACAGGAGAAATTTACCGGGTACCTGTCCATGCCATGCAGTACAGGCTGCCGATTATTCGAAATGGGCACTTTTTGCCAAAGCATGTGGCAAAGGTTTCAGGAAATGATACGGACTTACTCTATTTAGAGACCCATGTGGCAGATACCTGCAATCTGAAATGTAGAGGCTGCATGCATTTTTCCAATATTGCGGTAAAAGCGAACTCTCCTGACCTGGAAGATTTTGACAGAGATTTTGCAAGGCTGTCACATTTGTTTACAAATATATTTATTATCCGACTGATGGGAGGCGAGCCCCTGTTGAATCCAAGGCTAAAGGAATATATGCGGATTGTGCGTCATTATTTTCCTGCCGCGGAGATTCGGATTGTATCTAATGCACTTTTGGTTCCGCGGCAAGAGGAAGATTTCTGGAAAGCTATGCGTGACAATTATGTGGGCATGGATATTAGTCCCTATCCCCCAACTATACAGAATATAGATGAAATCAGAAGGATACTGGATCGGGAAGGCGTTCCATATGGCAGCATAGGAGATACATTACAGAGGTTCCGGAAATCCTTGACCCTTACGCCGACTCATAATCCGGAAGAAGCCGTACAAATCTGCCAAAGCAGCCACTGTCATTTTTTGCGGAAAGGAAAAATTGCCAAATGTCCGCTGCCATTGCTGATCACGGATTTTAATCAGGCATATCAGTGTGATATCACGTCTGAAGATTATTATGATATTTACGAAGAGCAATCCGGAAGCGAATTGCGCCAAAAGCTGGAGCAATATGCAGATATGTGCAGATATTGTCCGGACAAAGAAGCGTTTTCCCATGGAGGTACTTTTATACCGTGGGAGCGCACCAACAATAATGCGTATCGGGAAGATTGGGTGGTGGAAGAATGAATTCTATGTTAATAAAAAATCTGAATGTATTATATGCGGAGCATAAGCTGGACAAACCCATTGTCCTGAGGGGAATCGGAAGGCAGACAAAGGAAGTCATAGAAGGCCTGCTCAGTCTTGGCCAATCTGTACATATTCTTATGATAGTAGATAATTTTAAATGCACATTCCAGAAAGAATATATGGAGATTCCTGTCAAGGAACCCAAGTGCTTAGCGGCTGTGGATAGAGATTCTGTTGTGGTGCTCCTGGCAGTAAATTATGCGGGAGCAATTCGGAAACAGTTAAGAGCATATGGAATTACAGAAGTTTTTAATCTCCGTAATCTGGCAGAGCAGACGGAAACAACGGGATGCGGTCTGCCTTATCATTTTGTTGACAGACGGTATAACCGAAAGACGCTGTGCTATATCCTGGCGGGATACGAGAGATAGCTATGGGATAATACACTGGCCAGAATCGCGGCGTATCAGAGTGAGGAAATAGATTATTGTATTGTTTCTTCGGGAAAATATGATGAAACATTGGAGGAGCTGGCTGAAAGTAATCATTAGTCATACCTGTATACAGAGCAGAATCAGGTTTGCTTTATCCAGAATTTGGTGATTGAGCTCCATCCTCAGGCCGAATATATGATTAAGCTAGATGAAGATATTTTTATCGCAAAAGATTTTTTTACAGGGATGCTCCGAGGATTTCGGAAAATAGAGAAGAAAGGGGATTATCGGATTGGTTTTGCGGTGCCGGTCATTCCTTTAAACTGCTGTGGGTATGTGTCATATCTGCAGGCCATTGGAAAGAAGGAGGACTATGAGCAGCGCTTTGGCCGGGCATATCGGAGCAGATTCAGCGCCGTATTCAATATAGAAGAAACCGCAGAGTATCTGTGGGAACTCATGGGAAACTTTGACAGGATGGCAGCTGATTTTTCAGGTCGGGATGGGTATTGTATATGCGACTGTTATTTTAATATTGGCTGCATCATGTATACCCGGGATAGATGGCTGATGATGGGGAAATGGCCGGAGAAATCGGGAGAATCCGGTATGGGAACCGATGAGGGATATATTTATCAGGATAATGTTGAAAAAGATATGTCCATCTATGAGATACAGAGTGTTCTTGCTGGGCACTTGGCATTTGGGCACCAGAAACAGCGAATGCTGAAATACTATAAGGAACATCCAGAGATATTTAAGATGCCATCAGACTGAAAGGCGGGAGGAACAAAACAACATGGAAAATGCAGAATATTCCCAAGAAAAGGAACTGCTTCAGGAAATAAAGAAGGGCCTACTGAATTGGTATGATTTTAGAAAAGGAAGTTCTGTTTTATATATCGGGAGAGAAGAAGACGTATATCCCTGTATGCTGTCGGAAGCTTCTTTGGAAGTGACATGCGTTTCCAATGAGCAGACCTGTGACGCTCAGTGGCAGAGTGCGCATACCAGCCGGTTTGATTATCTAATTGCGGTTGAAACATTGGAGAGGAATCCGGCTCCAGGAAAAACTCTAAAATTGTGGAAGGGATTTTTAAAATCAGACGGAGTGCTGCTCCTTGGCGTGAATAATCGTTTTGGACTCCGATATTTTTGCGGAGACAGAGACCCTTATACCAGCAGAAATTTTGATGGAATTGAGGGATATCGCAGAGCTTACGCAAAGCTGGAAGATGAATTTTGCGGCAGGTGTTACAGCCGGGCGGAGATAGAAGATATGCTGCGGGCTGCGGGCTGGAAGCAGGTTCGGTTTTATTCTGTTTTTCCGGGATTAAAGGAGCCAAAGCTGATTTATGCAGAGGATTATCTTCCCAATGAGGACCTGGGAAACCGGCTCTTTCCCAGCTACCATTATCCTAATTCGGTTTTTCTGGAAGAGGAATGTCTGTATGATGGCCTGATCAAAAATCATATGTTCCATCAGATGGCGAATGCGTATCTGGTGGAATGCCCTTTGCGTGGAAGCTTCAGCAATGTCCTCCATGTGACAAGTTCTATGGAAAGGGGAAGAGAATATGCTTTTCTTACGATTGTTCATAAGAACGGCACAGTAGAAAAGCGTGCGCCTTATGAAGAAGGAAAAGAGCGTATTCATAAACTTTTGGAAAATGGAAGAAATCTGGCTGAGCGCGGGATATCTGTGGTGGATGCCGAAGGGAAGGACTGTTCCTGTATCATGCCCTTTGTTGAGGCGGAGTCGGGACAGCTCTATTTAAAACGGCTGTTTCACGCTGACCGGGAGAAGTTTTTGACAGAAATGGATCATTTCCGGGATCTGATTTTAAAATCCTCGGAAATCGTGGAGCCGGACAGAGGTGGCGGTCAGGGTGCCATATTGAAAAAGGGTTATCTGGATATGGTTCCCTTAAACAGCTTTCATGTAAATGGAACATTTATGTTCTATGATCAGGAGTTTTGCGTGGAAAACTATCCGGCCAATGAGATTATCTGGCGAATGATAGCGACTTTTTATGCGGGGGATATGGAACTGGGAAAATTGTTTCCCATGAACCGGCTTCTGGAGCGTTATGGTCTTATGGAAAGGCTGGAATGCTGGCAGAAAATGGAGTGGGATTTTCTTGCGGAACTCCGGAAGGAGAAGGAACTGCGGTCCTATCATCAGACACATAGGCGAAACGGAGAGCTTGTTCACTCCAACCGTCAGCGCATGAATTATTCCCAGGAAGATTACGAGCATCTGTTTGTGGATATTTTTCGGAACGCGGATACCAGAAAGTTAATTTTGTTTGGCTCCGGCAATTTTACAAAAAAGTTTTTGGCGCTCTATGGGCAGGATTATCCCGTGTATGCCATTATTGACAATAAGAAGGAAAAATGGGGAACAAAGCTGGAGGGGATTGAGATCTGCGGTCCGCAGATTCTGAATCAGCTGCATCCGGGAGAATATAAGGTGTTAATCTGCATTAAGAATTATCTGTCGGTTATGAAGCAGCTGGACCGGATGGGGGTGGCGGAATACAGTATTTTTGATTCTCACAGAGACTATCCCCGAAAGAGGAAACCGGTTGTGTCAGGGAAAGTTTTCTCAAAAGAAGCTGACGCAGTAAAAAAGAAATATCATGTAGGCTACATTGCGGGAGTTTTTGATCTGTTCCATGTGGGGCATCTGAATATGTTCAAACGCGCCAAGGAACAGTGTGACTACCTGATTGTGGGGGTGGTGACAGATGAGGGAGTACGGAAGTATAAGGGTGTGGAGCCGTTTGTGCCCTATGAGGAGCGTGTGGAGCTGGTGCGTTCCTGCCGCTATGTAGATGAGGTGGCGGAGATTCCGTTAAACTTTGGCGGAACCCGGGATGCGTGGAAGCTTCATCATTTTGACTGTCAGTTTTCGGGAAGTGACTATGTCGACAATGCCGACTGGCTGGCAGAAAAGGAATTTTTGGAAAAACATGGGGCGGAGATGGAATTTTTTCCGTACACACAGAGTACCAGTTCGACTAAAATTAAGGCTTTGATTAATGAAAAGCTTTTATAAAAATCGGAGGAAAAGCGTGAACATTCTAGCAACTCCTGAAGGAATTATAGATACCGATCGCCCAAAACAGGGAATAATAGATACCTCGACAGCGGGATTTGAGAATATCCTGCTGGATTTCTCCCAATTTTGTCCTGAGGGAGAGGTAGAAAATTTTGGTAAGCGGCAGAAGAAAGCAGGTCAAAGCAACAGGCCGCTTATCACGGAAACTCCATCAAAACTGTGTGAAATAATGGAGCCAGTTCTGTCTCAGTACAAAAAATCCGGCCTGCGCACCCCAGCCGCCTATGCTCCTTATCTTCGAAGAGACACAAAACGCGCGGACCTGACTCCACTCCTGTACCGTCTGACCCAGGAAAGCCTTCGTGTCTGTGGTCAGGCTGGATGCGGAACCATCATCGTAAGGCCTCTTTTTTCAGGCATAGACAGGAAAGAACAGTGGAAGGAAAACCGGGAATATTATCTTAGCCTGCTTCCTTTAGCGAGGGAAAACAATGTGCGGATTCTTCTGGAGAATCAGTGTCAGGATGTAAATGGTCACCTGGTCCGGGGAATCTGTTCGGATCCTCATGAGGCTGCCTCATGGGTTGACTGGTTAAATGCGGAGGCAGGGGAACAGCGATTTGGTTTCTGTGTAGATGTTGGGATTTGTAATATATGCGGGCAGAATATGCGGGAATTTGTTCGTAAGCTGGGCGGGCGGGTCAAAGCGATTATTCTGCGGGATGGCGATGGGCAGAAGGAGACATCTCTCCTTCCCTTTACCTGCACGGCTGGCAATGGACAGCCCCGGACAGACTGGCTGGGGCTGATCCGCGGACTGCGAGAGATCCATTTTGACGGTCAGCTGATACTGGATTTTGGGGATACCGCTGCCGCGTTCTCTCCCCTTCTGCGCCCCTGGCTGATGCGGCTTGCCAAGGCCACGGCAGACTATTTTAAATGGCAGATCGGAATTGAGGATACGCTGAAAAAGTACAGTTCCATCGTCCTGTTCGGCGCGGGAAATATGTGCCGAAACTACATGAAATGTTATGGGGAGAAATATCCGCCTCTGTTCACCTGTGACAATGATTCAAGGATATGGGGGACGAATTTCTGCGGTCTGGAGGTAAAGCCTCCCGACAGTCTGAAAACACTGCCTGAGGACTGCGCCATTTTCATCTGCAATATTTATTATCGTGAAATTGAGCGGCAGCTTAGGGATATGGGAATTAAAAACAATATCGAATTTTTTAACGACGAGTACATGCCATCGTTTTACTTTGACCGGTTGGAAAGGAGGTAGTGGTGTGCGAATCGGAGTCCAGACAAAAAATGTCATAGATGACAGACAGCCGGAGAAAGGTTTTACTCTTTTGAAGGAGGCTGGATTTTCCTGTGGGGATTTCAGCCTCAACAGTTATCTTGTAAACAAAGCTATTTACCAGTCAGAGATCAACACTTTTTTTGATAAATCTGTAAGTGAACTGGAGGATTTTTTTTCTCCTCATAAATATGGAGCGGAGAAGGCGGGCATCACCATCAACCAGATGCACATGCCCTATCCAAACTATGTGCCGGGGGGCTCTGAGGAGCTGAATGATTATTTGCGGAATGTGGTGGCAACTAAAAGTGTAAGGCTGTGCGCCTTTTTCGGCTGTCCTTATCTGGTGGTTCATGGCTTTAAGCTGGCAAGGTTTCTGGGAAGTGAGGAGCGGGAGTGGGAGCGGACAGAAAGCTTTTTGGATTTTCTGGCTCCCATGGCGAAAGAGCTGGGGGTCACCATTTGTATAGAAAATCTTTATGACAGCGTTGGAGGCCATATGGTGGAGGGACCGTGCTGTGACGCAGGGAAGGCGGCGGAGCGGATCGACCGGATTAATGAGAGGCACCATGCTTCTGTGCTGGGATTTTGCTTTGACACAGGCCATGCCAATCTGATGGGGATTGATTTTGAGAGCTTTCTGATTACTCTTGGGGATCGGATCAAGGTTTTACACATTCACGACAATGACGGCGTCATGGACCTCCACCAACTCCCCTTCACCTTCACCAAAACCCGCGAAAACCGGCCTTCCACGGACTGGGATGGATTTGTAAAAGGGCTGCGGCAGATCCATTTTGACGGTGTATTGAGTTTTGAGACAGCGCCGGTGCTCACCACATTTCCAGAGGAGATGAAAGCGGAGGTGCTTTCGTTCATAGCAAGGATTGGAAAATATTTTGAAGATCAGATCAAGGTCTCTCTGTGATGGCGAAAAAAAATTTTTCTTTTCATGGAGGAAATATAAACAAATAATAAAGAAAAAATAAAAAAAGTATTGACATATTTGTAAATATTTGATAAATTATATCCATACAAACAAATAGCGATTGGATTGTTACTGATAAGCAGGCAAAACCAATTTTGAATGAGGCTTCTGAGGAAGTCCTATGTTCAAGATTGGTTTTTTTGTTTTCAAACCTTCATGCGCCCGCTCAGCGCAGGAGTGCTGAGTTTTCACAGTATAAGATAAATGGACGGTTATATGAGAATTGATAAGATCATCAACAATAACGTGGTAAGCGCCATGGATTCCGACGGCACAGAGATTGTGGTTATGGGGAGAGGAATCGGCTACCACATGAAGAGCGGCGGGGAGATTCCCCAGGACAAAGTGGAAAAGATTTTTCGTTTAGATACCCCGGGGCTGGATGGAAAGTTTCGGGATCTGCTTGCCCGTATGCCTCTCGCGCATCTGCAGATCTCCGCGGAGATCATTGATTACGCAAAAAATGTTCTCAACAGGAAGCTGAATCAGAATATTTACCTGACTCTTACGGATCACATTAATTTTTCTGTTGAGAGGTATCAGAAGAAGATGATGTTTGCTAATCCGCTGATTCGGGAGGTGAAGGCTTTTTACAAAGAGGAGTATCTGGTGGGAGAGTATGCGGTGGCTCTCATTGAGAAAAAGCTGGGGATCCGTTTTCCGGCGGATGAGGCGGCTTCTATAGCTCTTCATATTGTAAACGCGGAGTACAATATCAAGATGAGGGATACCATCGACATCACCAACCTGATCCAGGAGGTGATGGAGCTGATCCGGGATTATTTTCACATGGAATTGGATGAGACTTCCTTGAGTTATGAGCGGCTGGTGACCCACTTAAGATTCCTGGCGGAGAGGATTTACTGCAAGGAGCTGTTGGATGGGGAAGTGCCGGAGTTTTCCCAGGCCATAGCCAGCAGCTATCCGGAGGAGTATCAGTGCAGTTTGAGGATCCGGGACCATATCCAGAGGGTATATGAGCATTATGTGACAGATGAGGAAGTGGCGTATCTGGCAGTACACATCAAGCGGGTGCGTGTATAAAAAAGGAGGCGGTTAAGTTGTTTGGTTCCATTAAGAAATTGTTTGGTGGAAAGGATTCGGAGGCAAAGAAGGTGATTCTGGCTCCGGTTCCGGGAAAGGTCATTCCCATGAAGGAAGTGGCGGACCCGGCATTCAGTCAGGAGATTCTGGGCAAAGGGGTGGCCATTGTTCCCCAGTCAGGCGTCGTCGTGGCCCCTGCGGACGGGGAGGTGGCGGTGATGTTTGAGACAAAACACGCGGTGAGTATCCGGACGGATCTGGGCGCGGAGCTGATCATCCACATCGGGCTGGACACGGTAAACTTAAAGGGTCAGTATTTTAAGTCTTTTGTGGCCCAGGGTGACCGGGTGAAGGCGGGAGATGTGCTGGTGGAGGTGGAACTGGAGCAGGTGAAGGCCGCGGGATACGATGTGACCACACCGGTGATCGTCTGCAATACGCCGGATTACCCCAACATGGTGTGCCGCGGCGGGATGGAGGTGAAAGCGCTGGATCCTATTATAGAGTTATAGGTAATTCTATGATCAGGAAAATAATTATTTTAAAAGATTTAGAAGGCATACATGCCAGAAATTCAGCGAAGGTTGTCATGGCGTGCCGCAAGGTCCGGGCTTTGGTTACATTGGAATATGGGGGACAGACCGCGGATGGGGGAAACATTCTGGAGGTCATGTCTCTTGGAGCCCGGTACAAGGACCAGGTCGCGGTGACAGTAGACGGAGAGAGGGAGACGGAGATCCTGGAGGAGATTGAAAGGGCGTTGAACGGCAGTAAATGAGGCAAATGGCCATTTTGGCCAAAAGAAAGGAGTTCTTATTATGATGAAGTATTTCCAGAAACTGGGCAAGTCGTTGATGCTCCCGGTAGCGTGTCTCCCTATATGCGGTATTCTTATGGGACTTGGGTACATACTGGCACCGGCAGCCATGGCAGGTGAGGTTCAGGGTTTCACGGCAGGAGGATTTTCCTACGCGGTGGGTTTGTTCCTGATCAAGGCAGGCGGCGCTCTCATCGACAACATGTCATGGCTGTTTGCTATCGGTGTGGCTGTAGGCATGTCGGATGACAACGACGGGGCGGCGGCCCTGGCCGGACTGGTTTCCATGTACATGATCACCACTCTGCTGAGCAGCGGCACTGTGGCGGGGATTACCGGCAAGGAGGCGGACCCGGCTTTCGGCAAGATCGTGAACCAGTTTATCGGAATCATTTCCGGTATCATCGGGTCTACCTGCTACAACAAGTATAAAGGGGTAAAGCTTCCCGACGCCCTGGCGTTTTTCAGCGGCAAGAGGGCAGTGGCGATCTTTACGGCCCTGTATTCCATCGTGGCGTCTCTGGTTCTGTTTGTGGTGTGGCCGATTGTATATGGAGCTCTGGTGGCTATGGGCAAGGCGTTTATCGGCATGGGCGCTCTGGGGGCCGGGATTTACGCGTTCTTCAACCGCCTTCTCATCCCATTTGGCCTTCATCACGCTCTGAACTCTGTGTTCTGGTTTGATGTGGCGAATATTAATGACCTTGGAAATTTCTGGGGCAATACAGGTGTGTTCGGCCAGACGGGCATGTACATGACAGGATTTTTCCCATTTATGATGTTCGGTCTTCCGGCGGCATGTCTGGCTATGTACCACACGGCAAAGCCTGAGAAGAAGAAAGTGGCTTACGGTCTTTTGGTATCCGCGGCCTTCTGCTCCTTCTTTACTGGCGTCACAGAGCCTATTGAGTTTGCTTTCATGTTCCTGGCTCCTGGTCTGTATGTGGTTCACGCTCTTTTGGCGGGACTTACAGCGGGAATCACCGTAGCCCTTCCTATCCGGGCTGGTTTTTCCTTCTCCGGCGGCGCTGTGGATATGGTGCTCAGTTCCTTTACTCCATTGGCCCAGAATCCCTGGCTGCTGATTCCCATAGGACTTGTGGTGGGAGTGGTTTATTATGTTGTGTTCCGCTTTGTGATTACCAAATTTGATTTAAAGACTCCGGGACGGGAGGAAGACGATGAGGACGAGATGAGGGTGGTTCTGTCCAACAATAATTTCACCGAGGTCGCCAGGATCATCCTGGAAGGCGTAGGCGGGGCTGACAATGTGACTTCCATTGATAATTGTATCACCAGACTTCGCCTGGAGATTAAGGATTACACAGGCGTGGATGAGAAGAAGATTAAAACCGCAGGTGTGGCGGGTGTCATCCGCCCGGGCAAGAATTCAGTTCAGGTGATCGTGGGAACACAGGTTCAGTTCGTGGCTGATGAATTCAAAAAATTGTGCAAATAAATGTACAAAAATGGCATTGTTTTTCACTGCCTTCCCCCTTATAATAAGGAGGAAGGCTTTATTGTACACGGAGCGGAAAGGAACATGCCGCTAAAGCGGCCCGCTTCGGCACAGCGAGCAGGGAAAAATCTTCCCTACTCGATTTTCAGGAAGCGGACAAAGGTCCTGGCGCGGGAACCGCGCGGCTGGGGAATGCTGGTCCGTTTTAAGTGAGAAATGGAGGAAAATGATATGGCAATCTTGGTAACAGGCGGTGCCGGATATATCGGCAGCCATACATGCGTGGAACTTTTGAACGCGGGGTATGACGTGGTGGTCCTTGATAATCTTTGCAATTCCTGTCGGGAATCACTGAATCGGGTGGAGGAGATTACTGGGAAAAAAGTGACGTTTTATGAGGTGGATCTGTTGGATCAGCCAGGGGTGAAGAAGGTATTTGACAATGAGAAGATCGATTCCGTCATCCATTTTGCCGGATTGAAGGCAGTGGGCGAGTCTGTATTCAAGCCTCTGGAGTATTATCACAACAATATTACGGGAACCCTGATCCTGTGCGACGAGATGAGGAAGCATGGGGTAAAGAGTATTGTGTTCAGTTCCTCTGCCACGGTTTATGGCAATCCGGCTTTTGTGCCCATCACAGAGGAATGCCCCAAGGGCGAGATCACCAATCCTTACGGACGCACCAAGGGTATGCTGGAGCAGATTCTGTCAGACCTTCACACCGCTGATCCGGAGTGGCAGGTCATGCTTCTTCGCTACTTTAACCCCATCGGAGCTCACGAGACGGGAAGGATCGGAGAAAACCCCAAGGGTATCCCCAACAATCTGCTTCCGTATATCACCCAGGTGGCTGTTGGCAAGCTGGTATGCCTTGGCGTGTTCGGCAATGATTACGACACTCCGGACGGAACCTGTGTGAGAGACTATATCCATGTGGTGGATCTGGCCGACGGCCATCTGAAGGCTCTCCAGAAGCTGGAGAAGGAACAAGGCGGCGTGTGGATCTACAATCTGGGAACCGGAACCGGTTACAGCGTGCTGGATGTGATCAATGCCTTTGAGGAGGCCAACAGCTTAAAGATCAACTATGTGTTTAAGGACCGCCGTCCGGGAGATGTGCCGGCCTGCTACGCGGATCCGTCCAAGGCCAAGGCGGAACTTGGCTGGGTGGCCAAGAGAGGGATCAAGGAGATGTGCCAGGATTCCTGGAGGTGGCAGAAGAATAACCCGGAGGGGTATGAGCAGTAAGGAGATATCCGTCGGATAAAGAACAGAGTGTAAAGTCTTTCTTCCTGTGGACAAGAATTGGATGCCGCTTTTGTGGGGACATCTGAGGAGCGGGGGGAAGGCTTTACTCTTTTTTTGTGTTCACGGGGCGGAGAGGGATATGGCCCTTAAAGCGGTCCCGCCCCGGCACGGCGAGTAGGGGAAAGGGCCTTCCCTGCTTGATTTTGCGGATGAAGGGGAGGGTCCTGTGTCGCGGTTCACTCCGGGATGAATTACCCGTTACGGTTCACATGTGGCATGTGGACGTAACCGCATATGCCCATTTGGAATCCCCTTATCATATGGTCAGCGCGGCAAGCGTGGGGACCTACCTGAGCGGTAACGATTACCCTGCCGAAAAAAGAACAAATGTTCTAAAAATCGGTTGCGTTTTCTTGAGACAGGTGGTATAATGGCAGACAGAACAAATGTTTGCAAAAGGAGATGGCGCGATGCTGATTCAGGAACAGATGGGACTTAAGGAGAAATTGGAGATCTTGTCCGACGCGGCCAAGTATGACGTGGCCTGTACCTCCAGCGGTGTGGACCGAAAGGGAAAGAAGGGGATGCTGGGCAACGCGGTGTCCGCGGGGCTGTGCCACAGCTTTGCGGCGGATGGGCGTTGTGTGTCTCTTTTGAAGATCTTATTTACCAACCAGTGCGTCTATGACTGCCGGTATTGCGTGAACCGCCGGTCCAATGATGTAAAGCGCGCGTCATTTACTCCGGATGAGGTGTGTACCCTCACCATGGAGTTTTACCGGCGCAATTATATAGAAGGGTTGTTTTTAAGCTCCGGGATCCTGGTGAGCCCGGATTACACCATGGATCTGATTTTCCAGACTCTTTGGAAGCTGAGGGGGGAGTACCGCTTTAACGGGTATATCCATGTGAAGGCCATCCCGGGGGCAGACCCGGCGCTGATCGAGCAGGTAGGGCTTCTGGCGGACCGGATGAGCGTGAATCTGGAGCTTCCCACGGCAGAGGGCCTTAAGAATTTAGCGCCATCCAAGTCCAGAACCCGGATCCTGGCCCCCATGAGGCAGATTCAGAGGGGGATCCGGACCCAGAGGACAGAGATCATCCCTTATGAGAGGGGGCGGAGGTTTGTGCCCGCGGGACAGAGCACCCAGATGATCGTGGGGGCTACGCCGGAGAATGACTATCAGATGATCAAGGTGGCGGAGGCTTTGTATCAGAACTATGATCTGAAGAGGGTCTTTTATTCCGCTTTTGTTCGGGTCAACGACGACAGCCGTCTTCCGGTGCTGCCGGGAGGGCCCCCTCTTCTGCGGGAGCACAGGCTGTACCAGGCGGACTGGCTCATGAGGTTCTATGGATTTCGGGCAGATGAGCTGCTGACAGAAGGGCAGCCTCACTTTAATGTGCTTCTGGACCCTAAGTGCGACTGGGCCCTGCGGCATCTGGACATATTTCCTGTGGAGGTGAACAGGGCGGATTACCAGACCATCCTCCGTGTGCCCGGCATCGGCGTCAAGTCCGCTAAGAGGATCGTGGCGGCCAGAAGGAGCGGAGTCCTGGATTTTCCGGATCTGAAGAAGATGGGCGTGGTATTGAAACGGGCAGGATACTTTATCACCTGCGGCGGGAGGATGCTGTCTTCGGGAAAAGTGGACCAGGACTACATTACCAGCCAGCTTGTGGGGGAGGAGCGGCGGAAGACATGGGATATTACCAATAAAGACAGCTACCGTCAGCTGTCCATGTTTGACGACGGATGGCTGTCCCCGCCGCCGGAGCCTCAGGATGTGCGGATGGCGGTATTGGGGCAGATGTAAGGCAGGTGCTGTGAGCCTCGCGTTTTGTGAACCCGGACAGTGGTCCGGGGGAAAGTCTGGATAAGATCAGAGAAAGGGGGAACATGACATGACTATATTTGTGTGCGGAGATACTCTGGAAGGGATCCTGTGCGGTGTCTACGACGCGTGGATGAGCCGTCTGGGACATGCCAATGTGGCGCTGGAGCTGGAAGACAGAGGGAATCTTCGGATGTTTTCCCAGTACCGCCAGGTTGAGGAGACCAGGGAGAAGACGGAGAAGGTGATAGACGCTATCCGGCAAAAGGCAGGTCAGGAGGTCTATGAGATGGTGTTTCGGGTCTCCTTAAGCCGGGAGGAGGACAAGGCGGACAGGATCTACCGCTTTTTGATCTATGCCCTGAATTTGAAAAAGGCAGTCACCGACATGCTCCAGATCCCTGCTGTGTACGAGGTTTTTCGGATGAACCGGAATGTGGGCAATGAGGCTCATCTTCTCATAGAGTTCGCCCGTTTTTCCCGGACCAGGGAGGGGATCCTGGTGTGCGGGGTGGGGCCCAAGAATGACGTGATCATCCTGATGGCTCCCCATTTCGCGGACAGACTTCCCGGAGAGAACTGGATCATCTATGATGAAGGGCGTCACAAGGCCATTGTCCACAAAGCGAACCAGGGCTGGATCATCGTGCACATGGATTTGGGACAGTGGAAGGAGAATCGTATGGACAGTGGGGACCAGAAAGAGTTTGAGCAGCTCTGGAAGGTATTTCACCAGAGTATTGCCATCAGGGAGAGAACCAACTATGTGTGCCAAAGAGGACATCTTCCTCTGCGGTTTCGACCCTATATGACAGAGTTTCAGTAATAGAATTTCAGCAAAATACAGCTTGCCTTTTTCTCTCAGATACAGTATAGTTAATTTATCAGGAATCTTATTTGATACATCAGCGTTTTTCACGTTTCAAGGTACATGTTTCTGTGCCGTATTCCATGTGTGGAGAGAAAGAGGAGGTTTATTGTGTTTTGTAAGGTGAATAGTGTAGGCCTTCAGGGACTGGAGGGATATTCGGTGTCCGTGGAGGTGGATGTGGGGGACGGCCTGCCGGGAGTGACTATGGTGGGTATACTGTCCTCTGAGGTAAAGGAGGCCCAGGACCGGGTTCGGACTGCCTTAAAGAATTCCGGGTATTATTTTCGTCCCCGGAAGGTGACGGTGAATCTGTCTCCGGCAGATGTAAGGAAAGGCGGCACAGGCTTTGATCTGCCCATCGCGGTGGGGATGCTGTGCGCCCATGGGATTCTGGATCCAGGAACCCTGGATGACGCCGTGTTTCTGGGAGAACTGGGACTCAACGGGGAGTTAAAGCCTATAAGGGGCATCCTGTCCCTGGTTTCCCGGGCCAGGGAGGAAGGGCGGAAGAGGTGTTTTCTGCCCAGGGAGAACGGGGACGAAGGCAGGGCCATCGGGGGGATCCGGATCATTGGGGTGGAAAACCTTAGACAGATAGCGGAATGGATAAAGGACCCGGGAAAAGACCGGGAATGGCAGCAGGCAATGATGCCGGAAGACAGGGAGGAGGCGGAGTGGTACCATATGGACTATTCCCAGGTCCAGGGACAGTTCCTCATGAGGAGGGCTACCGAGGTGGCGGCGGCCGGTTACCACAATCTTCTGTACATCGGCCCGGCGGGGACGGGAAAGACCATGATCGCTGAGCGGATTCCCACCATCATGCCGTCCTGCACACCCCAGGAGTGTCTGGAGATCTCCAAGGTCTACAGCATCTGCGGCCTGCTTCCCGGAAGGGGAAAGCTTTTGAGGCACAGGCCCTTCCGTCATCCCCATCACTCTGTCACCGCCACTGCCCTCACAGGCGGCGGGAGGAATCCTGTGCCGGGGGAGATGTCCCTGGCGTCAGGGGGGGTGCTGTTTTTAGATGAATTCCCGGAGTTTTCAAAACATGCCATTGAGATGCTGCGGCAGCCCTTGGAGAGCAGGAAGGTGATCCTGTCAAGGGTCAGCGGCAGATATGAGTTTCCGGCGGATTTTATGCTTGTGGCGGCCATGAACGTGGAAACATCGAATTTGATACAAACTACTTATGACAAAAAAGCTAAAAATA
>CAJUSJ010000087.1 GCA_910588865.1 uncultured Lachnospiraceae bacterium | reverse complement strand
GTTTACAGATTTTCTTTGAGCTTATGCTCCGCTACAATATATCCGTAGACCAGTTTCTTTTGGAAACGCCGCCAGAGAAGAACACGCAGCGGCGGCAGCTTGACGCGCTTCTTGACGGTATGAGCGATACAGGCATACGGATTGTAACCGCAACGGCAAAGGAGATTTCCGAAGTCGAAAAAGAGGGCGAATAGGAATGTCCGACTTAAAACTGAACAGGATTTAGAGAGCGTTGTAATCTTTTTTTGAGATTGCAGCGTTTTTCTTTTGCGGAAGTTTGGCAAAATCGCTTTTTCTCCGTAGTAGAGGGTAAGAGCCTAAAAGATAAAAACATTCGTAGCAAGCATATGGATGTTATGGACCGCCTCCACATCAAGGCGCTCATACAGCTTCACCGCCAGCTCCGTCTCCCTTCTTACCCTCTTGTCCGGTATGGGGGACATGGACGCGCCGATGAAAAACCCTTTTTTCATCCTGGAGATACTGAGGCTGATATAGAAAATCGCTTAGATCCTCCAGCTTCCTGTAATCCGAGCGGTTCAAAAACAGAGCCAGCATATAGTCCACCCGCTCTCCCGAATCCAGGGGAACGCGGCTGTCCTCCTGGTAGCGTTTTGCCAAAAACTCCTTCCACCGCTTTGGCTCCTCCACCAAAAGGCAATACCCATATCTTGGTTTTGAGCGTATCCGGGCACCGCTGCCCTCGATGGCCTCCTCCAGCTCCCGGATCCTTGTCCTGGCGGTCTTCTCGCTGATCCCCAGCTCCTCGCCCAGCTGTCTCGATGTCCTGTACTCCTCCGACTGCCTGTCCAGAAGCGTCCACAATCTGTTTTCCATAATTTTTTTCCTTCAATAAATACAGAGGCGCGGCTGATTAAAGCCGCGCCTGTCCCTGCTTTGAGTCTTTTGGGCCTGCCGCCTATGCTCTTTCATAGGTTCTCTGAAAAACGTCGTCCCGGATAATATAGATATCCTGGCGGTCAGAGTCCCGGCTCACCAGCCAGTCTCCCGGCTCGCCCAGGTGCCATTCCTTCCACATGGTAAGCACCTCCAACCGGCAGTTCAGCTGCCCGGCCCAGATCAGAGCCCCATCTTTGGCAATACATTTCCTGGCATAAGGGGCCAGCAGCTTGATCTTCCTGTCAGCATAGCGGTATATCTTGGGCTGCCACGGACTTTCCTTATCCACAGAGAAGGGTTCCTCTGTCAGGACATAATTCTTTTCCAGGCTGTTCTCCTGGCTGTGATAAGTTTCCCCGTCCACGCCGACCATGATGTAGAGCGTTGGCGTCACCTTCTTTTTTGTATCCCCTTCCAGCATACGGATCAGGATCTCCTCCCCCTCCGCGAACACATCCGTGGCTTTCACATAGCCCACAGGCACCTTTTTCTTGCGGTAAAGAGAGGCCGGAAGGTCGCAAAACTCTGTTACCTTTTCAGGATCATACCGGCCTGTCTCAATCCTCTTTGGCGGAATCTCAAAATAATCTGTGAGAAGCCTGTAGATCAGCCTTCCCGCGGCACCGCTTAAATCATCCCAGTTGTCGCCGCTGCAGGCTTCTTCCAGAAACTTTTTCGGCACCCGCCCCGCTGCCTTGGTAGGAGCGCCGCCGCCGTCATCTCCCATGGTCCGCACCAGCCAGTGGATCAGCTCCTTCGCGCTGTGGCCCCTCCTGCGGCAGCGCACGGAAATCTTGGCCCCGGAGTCATCTGCCAGCATACAGTAGGCCACACTCACATCCACTCCCGCCACCTTCATCAGCTCATCACTGACAACCCCCAGGATATCGGGATCGCAGGGCTCCACCTGGGCCACGGCAAAACGGTGTCTCGGGTTGATATGCAGGCTGTTATAAGCCCGTCCGATGATACTCAGCTCCTGGGAAGACAGATTGACGCTTTGAAGCTCCGTCACAATATCCATATCGTATCTCAGCTCGTCCAGCATGTTTTTGTCCATTTCCTGGGCGGTTTTCAGTTCCTGGGTATCCATATACAGACCATAATACAGAATCGTGGGAAGCTGGTCATCTTCCTCCACCGTGACCCCCGCCTCCTTCAGCATGGCCCACAAAACCGTGGCGCAGGAAGCGTAGCCATCCGCTTCCGTGCGGATCTCATGGAGCTTCGGCAGCGCCTCCTTCTCTTTCAGGGAATGATGGTCGATCACGGCCAGGTTTTTGCAGGGCAGCACCGACACATTGCCCTCGCTGGCCCGGCAGTCCACTGTGACCAAAAGCTCCGCTTCCTTCTCCGCCTCCGGCTGATACACCAGTGGGATCTCAAACCTTTTGATCATCTCATGGAGGCTGCCTCTGGTAACCCTCTGGGTACCAGAGTACACCAGCCTGGGAGATTTTCCGTTTTTTTCTAAATATTTCAGCAGAGCATAACCGCTGGCAATGGTATCAGCGTCTGGTTTGTCGTGACACTGGATCACGATATCATCATAGTTTAGCAGGTCTTGTAATTTCAACTAAATATACCTCCTTGACGGATTTTCTAAAATTCAATACCGGAGCTTCTCACATCCGCCCACCCCGGGTCTTGAAAAATCGCTCTCCCCACGCCGACCATATCGGCAAAGCCTTCCCGCAGAAGCTCCTCAGCCGCCTCCATGGTCTTCACGCCGCCTGTTACCAGCACCGGAATCTTCACCGCCTTTTTCACCGCGCCGGACATCTCCTTAAAATACCCTGGCTCCGTATGTCCCGGCCTGGTATACCCGAAAAGTCCGCCCGTAATATCCAGAAGATCCACTCCCTCCTTCTCAAAGATCCCACACGCCTCCGCGCAGTCCTCCACCGTGCTTCCGCCTTCCCGGTAATCACAGCCTCCCAGGCGTATAGCCACAGGGTAATCATGTCCCACCATGGCTCTTACGGCCCGGATCACCTCCACATGAAACCGGGTTCTGTTTTCCATGGTATCCGCCCCATACTCATCGCTTCGCTTGTTGGTCAGCGGGGAATAAAACTGATTTAACAAATATCCGTGGGCCGAATGAATCTCCACGCCGTCAAATCCCGCCTCTTTGGCCCGCCTTGCCGCCTGGGCAAAATCCTCTGTGATCCTCCTTATCTCCTCTCTCGTCAATTCCCTGGGCATCTCCGGTGCGTTTTTCCCTCCATTAGGGTGAAGGATCCCGCTGGGCCCTACCGGCTCACAGCCTGTATTGTCTGACGCGGCCCTGCTCCCTGCATGGTTGATCTGCGCCATAAGCTTTACATCGGTTTTATGGATGGTGTCCGTCAGTGTCCTCATGGTCTCCACCACATTGTCTGAAGCCATGGAAAGCTGATGCTCCCCTGCCTTTCCCTGGATGTTGATGTAGCTGTGCTCTGTGATGATCAGTCCGACGCGGCTGTACAGAGCCCGTTCCCTATAGTAATCGCGCAGTTCCTGGTTTACCAGCCCTCCCGGGGCGCTCTTGGCGGTAGCCATAGGCGGCATTACCAGCCGGTTTTTTATGGTCAGACAGTTCAGTTGTATAGGCTTTGTAATCATTTCCATCCCTTCCTGTTCCTTTCTGAAAATATCAAGCATTACCATTCATGTGATACTATCTTATCATAAAAAGGCAGCCATTACAATTTTTTCCGTTAAAGTTCACTTTGTTGCCAGACCCCCGTTTTCATGTTAAGGTAATCAAAAAATCAGGAAAGGAAACTACAAGCCATGAAAAAATTAACAGCTCTTTTGATGACCGCGGTCCTGTGCCTCAGCCTCACCCTCACCGCCTTTGCCGATGAGACCATGACCTTGGAGGCAAGCTATGTAAGCGGCGACTATGGTTACAACTTAAACGGAGACGGCAGCGCCTCCATCGTCTGGTTCAACAAAAACCATACCTACGGGGGCGGGGACATCCTGTACATTCCCAATGTCCTGGACGGACACCCTGTGACCTCCCTGCTGGACCGCTCCTTCTCCTATGACATAGGCAACAAAATCACAGCCATCGTGGTCCCCGAGGGAGTGACCGCTATCGGCGAATGCGCCTTCCAGGGCGGACAGTACCATGCCGTCTATCTGCCCTCCACCCTGTCCTCTGTTGGGGTCAATGCCTTCAACCAGCCCAAAACCCAGATTCGGACCGTGGTGTGCGCTTCCGCAAATGTGACCCTGGCAGAAAACACTTTCCGCAACTGTACAAAAACCGCCTTCTACGGCCCCGTCGCCTCCACTCTCCAGACCTATGTGGCGGAAAACGGATACCTTGAAAACTGCACATTCAGCGACATCGCGAACGCCCCCGGGGGGGAGACCGAAGGAACCGCCTACCTCATTGAGATCGACGTGATCGGCGCCGCCGTCACCGCCACACCGGACCTGGCCAGGGCAGGAGAAACCGTGACCATCACCGTCAGCGCTGACGCCGGATATAACCCTAACGTTCTGGCAGTGGAAGCCGATGGCCGCGCCAGAGCAGAGGTCACCAGCTTAGGGAACGGGACATTCTCTTTTGTAATGCCTGCCTCCAATATGTTTGTGTATGTGTCGAAAGGGAATTAGAAAGTCAATGGACAACAAGGGGACGCCGATTCACGGCGTCCCCCGTCTTATCAGGTGGAGACAATGGGGCTGTCAGTTGATTTCCATACCTAATCCCCTTCCACTGCCCTTATTAAATCAAGATTCGCTATTTCATATGCGTTCAGAATGGATTCATCAAAATCCTTAGGGGCAATAACGCCGCTGTACCATGGTTTGCTGTTGAAATAGGCCTGTAAATCCTCAGAGTCAAACTTTCTTCCGTGTCTCGCGTACACCTCATTTCTGGCAAGCCGCATCTCCTCCTCTGTTAAAGACAAGATCTCCGCCTCTGTTAAATAACGGCTTCCACTGTCCGGCAATATATAATCCCGGGATGACTGTGGGGAGTCCTGTGGTTCCTGGTTTGGCTCTGGAAGCGTAAAATAATCATTATGGGGGCCCATGGAATCATCATATTCCGCGATGGCCTGGATCAAGGTTTTGTCTGAGACGGATTGGCAGTCTTCCCACCCGCTGTAATGATCCGGATCCCACACAGCGGCAAGCTGGTCTTCATACTCCTGTTCGCCGCAAACCTGTTTATTAACCTGATAATTTGCTGTGTTGTTAGGTAAATTCTGATCTATATACCCGTCAAAAATCAATTTATATTCCCCTGTGCCGCTGTCATATTGATAGATATGATCTATAACCACGCCCTGGATCCCGATACCCGCGGCGACCTTATCTGGTGTGTACCCGTAGGCGTCGCTGATATAACCAACTGTGCCGTCTCTTTTGATGTAGCATATCACTCCCTGATAATAATTAAAACTGCTGGTGGTAAATAATTCAGGAATGCCGTTTCCATTGATGTCTTTTAAACAATAATCCTCTGTAGCATCCAGTTGACCTGACTTGATCACATCCAGATACACCTTTTTCCAGTCACGGATCTCTGTTCCCTGATTCTCCGTTATATCCGCTTCCGCCTCCCTCTCATCCTCATTTGTGAGAACTCCGGTAAACGCCTCGCCTTCTTCTATAACATTCGCGATATCCGCGACAATGTTCTGGATTGCCCAGGTATCTTCGCCGCAATTTGCCAAAATCACACAGAGCTTAGGGCAGCTCATCACATCTTCTTCACTGTTATAAATACCATCGGAATCAGCAAAAACCGCCGGGTCCGCTCCCAAAACATAGGGTGCGTCAAATGGACTTCCGGCAAAATAGAAATTAAATTTTACTATGGCTCCGATCAAGGCATCTGTCCCTCCATAGTACCGGAAGCCGCCTTTTTCTTTAATATTAGCCTCTGTGACAGAGACGCCCACATGGTAATATATGGGTACCCGGTCTCCATAGTCCCCGCGAAGTTCACGTTGTGACGCAAGAAATATCTGCTGTGTATTTTCCAGACCTGTGAGCGCTTTGGCGTCATAATCCGCCACCACCTTATAGCGCTCATCTGTGGTAAACACACCCGCGTATTTCTCCATAAGGTCAATGGGCTCCAGTTCGTTTAACTCTTTATCGCTGGCTTTAAATACCACGTTTGCCTGCATCCTCAGGAAGTCCGTCACAAGATGGTTGATATCATCCCTGGTAATTGTATAAAGCTCTTCCGCCGGAACCTGCTTTTCAGAAGAGGTCTCTTCCTTAGCTTCCAGAGACGCCGTGTCTTTTGTTTCTTTCACTTCCTGAGACGCTGCCTCTTTTGTTTCTTTCACTTGTTCTTTTTCAGTCTCTTCCTGTTGATTGCCAGCGCTCGTCCCAGCCGCGGCCGTTTCCTTTGTGTCCGTCCCGCCGCAGGCTGTCAGGGTCAAAGCCATAACCACTGCCAGCCCAATGTTTATCCATCTTGCTTTTCTGATCTTTCTCATAATCTCTTATCCTGTTACCATTCACGGCGGCTTGCGAAAAGCGCTATGCGCCAGCAGCACATGTTCACCGCAGAACGGAGCACTGACCAGCCCGGCAACCCCTTCGTTTCGCTGGGGCAAACTCCGCAAGGACCTACCCGAACAGTAACCTTTTCCTCTCATTTTTGTAAAAGCCTTAAAAACAAATAGCATAATCTGCCTGTCAATGAGAGAGCCTTTAATACCGGCTCTAATGCTTCCATTCTCCAGTATAATATCACATATAATTCAGGGATCGGCATATCTACTTTCTTACTGCCGTTTCTATTATACAAAAAACGCGCCCATTATACAAGATTGAAGCGTTTCATTTTCATTGAAGGTAATCCTGACGCGACTGGGCTTGTTCGCGATTTATTTATTCACGGGTTTGGCGCGGCAAAAGAAAAAGAGCCACTCCCTCCAGTGGCTCCCCAATGCTTACTCTTCCTCCCTGCTGCAGATAGCCAGCCGGTGCTGATACTTCTCCCGGGTAGCCAGGCCTCCCCTGATGTGGCGCTCTGATTTGTTCACATCCAGCACCACTCTGGCCCGGGCGGCCAGGGAGGGATTGATGTTCTCCAGTCTTTCTGTCACATCCTTGTGCACCGTACTTTTGCTGATTCCAAACTTCTTCGCAGTCTGCCGCACCGTGGCATTGTGGTCTATGATATAATTGGCTATGGCCACCGCACGCTCCTCGATATACTCCTTCAAGGTCTTCCCCCTGAAAATGTTTTTTACATCTTATGCAGGGGTCAAGCTTAATATGTTAACTCCCTTTTCGGAAAAGTTCTCCTGCCGCTGTCTGCCCGGCCCCTCGCCGATGTTCATCACAAAAGAACGTCACCTCATGGTTCTCCGCATCCGGCCGGACAGACAAGTTGCCCTATATGTTTTTCAAATTCTATCGCGCCTAGACAAAGCCTGCTCACCTGATCCCAATTCAAACAAACTTTTTTAACAAACTGCTCATATACTCGTGTTCTTTTCTTATCTCCTGAAATTTTGTACCCTAATCCGCTCATTGGACCGCAAAATAAAAGAACCATCCCCAGAACTTATTATATTCTAAGAGATGGTTCTATATCTATACCTCAATCTCCGCCCTGCTTCCCCCGCTCTTCTCCTTCACCACCACAATCTTCTTATCGATCTTATTCTTCAGTTCGCCCACATGGGAAATGATTCCCACCAGGCGGCTGCCGTCGGTCTGGCTCACCAGGGCGTTGTAGGCCTGGCTCAGCGCGTTTTCGTCTAAGCTTCCAAATCCTTCATCCACAAACATGGTGTCCATCTGAATCCCTCCGGCGCTGGACTGGATCTCCTCCGACAATCCCAGGGCCAGGGACAATGAGGCGATAAAGGACTCGCCGCCGGACAGGGTCTTGACACTGCGCTCCGTGCCGTTATAGTGGTCCACCACATTTAAATCCAGGCCGCTCTGGCTTCTAAAGTCCCTTGTCCCCACCAGGCGTTTGAACTCATACTGTCCGCCGGACATGATCATCAGCCTCAAATTGGCCCGGCGGATGACACGGTCAAGATAAGCCATCTGAATATACGTCTCCAGCATGATCCTCTCTTTGCTCTTCAGATCGCCGTTCATGGTCTCTGACAGGTTGGCAAGCCAGCCATACCGCTCCTCCAGAGCAGCCAGATCCTTTGACTTTTTTTGGATATTGTCCAGAAGCTTCCTGTTGGTTTCCCGTCTGAAACCCACTGTATTTTCTTTTTCCTTGATCGCTGTTTTCCTTTTTGTGAACTGGTCCTTCTTTTCCAGCTCCTCGGATTCCCGGATCCATTCCGCCTGTTCCAGCCGCTCCGTGAGAGACTTAGCCTGGCCTTCCAGTTCCGCCTTCTTTTTGACGCACAGCTGATAAGCCTGGTCCGCGGCCTCATATGCTTCCTCAAGGGCTTTCAGCTCTTCCAGCAAAAGCCCCCTGGCCTTCTGGGCCTGAGCTTTGTCTTCATAGCGGAGCTTATCTCTCAGAGCCTGTTTCTGGTCTTCCAACGATTTTTTCTGGGTTCCGGCTGATATGATCCTTTCTTTTAATATACTGGCTTCCTTTTCCAGCTGTTCCACGGTCTCTTCCATCTCAGGAATCCTTTTATCCAGCTCCCCTTTGCGTTCCAAGTTCTCCTGTTCCCTGCGGATCTGCTGGTCCAAGCGGACCAGTTCCTCCTTTAAAACAGATATCTGCTCCCCGGTTTCTTCCACATACTTAGGGTCATCCAACTGGCGTTCCAGGGAACTGATCTGAATTTCCAGCGCCTCCCTCTCCTTTTGGCAGGCGCTGTGTGCCCTTTGGGTCCTGTCATAAGCCTCCTCCAGGGCTTTCAGCTCTTCCCTCTGCTGATCCAGTATCTCCTCAGCCTCTTTTCTTCCTTTATATTTCAGCTTTCTCCTGATGGTTTCCACCTGTCCGGACAAGTTCTCTCTCTTTCTTTGGGCCTGAGCCGCTTCTTCTCTGAACCCTTCCACCTCCCCATTCACTTTTTCGGCTCTCTGTTCCTCCGCCGGTATCAGCTGATCCAGCTCTTTTTTCCGCCTGATCTTTTCCTCCTCTTCAGTCTGCCGCCTTTTCAGCTGGCTGATTTCTCTTTTTAATTCTGGCAGAAGCTCTTTCGTCTTCTCAAAATACTCTGTTCCTGCCAGCTGGTGTTCCTTATAAAATTGAATCTGGTTTTCCAGTTCTGTCTTCTGACGGTTCCATTCCTCATAAGCCTTTTGTGCCTTATCATACCGCTCCTTTAAATGTTCAAGTTCCTCCTCCAGGTCCTTCTGCCTTCTCTCGGCTTCTTTCTTGCTCCCGCAGTACAATTCCCCGACGTCAGCCTCCGCCTGGTCTGACAAAGTCCTTTTCCGGGCCTGTTCTCCGGCAATCTCATCCCTTAATTTCCCGATCTCCGGTTCCAATGCCTCTGCCTGTTTCTCTTTCTCCCCGATCCTTTGATCCAGAACGCTTTTTTCCTCTATCCGCTCCTCTTCCCTCCGGATCCACTCCTCTAATTCCTCCAGCTTCTTCTTTGAGACAGAGATCTGCTCCTCCGCCTGCCCGGCGGCTCTGGAAATATCCTTATGCCCCAGCAGGGTCTCCAGCTGCTCCATTAACCGTTCCTGCTGCTCAGAAGCCTTTCCGCCTATCTTCCCCGCCTCTGTGCTGGCCTTTTTCGCGTCTTCGGCTGCCCCGTCATAATCTCTCCTGGCCTTCTCCAGCTCTTCCTCCCCAGGCACCTCCTCCGGAACCTGGGCCAGCTGCTCATGATGCGTGGAACCGCACACCGGGCAGGCCTGGCCCTCTTTAAGCCCTCTGGCCAATATCCCCGCCTGTCCATCTAAAAACGCCCGGTTCAGCCTGGAATAGATCTTCTCCAACGCCTCCGCCCGTTCCTGGGCTTTCTGGTACAAATCCTGGCTTGTTTTCAGCTCCGCCTGGAAAGCCTCATAGACCCCCGTGTCTTCCCTCAGCTTCTCTAAGTCCCGGAGACGACCTTCTTCCTGGGTCCTCTGTCCAAGCAGACTTTCCCTTCTCTCCCCGGCACCGGCCAGGGCAGCCTGCCTTTCTCTCATCCCCTCCAAATCTTTCTTCAGTTCCTCGCTGATCCGGCTTTTCTCCGCTGCCTGATCCTCATTACTCTTAAGGCTTTTTTCCAGCCGGGCCAGTTCATTTCTTATATTATCTAACCGGTCGTATTTTGGAAGCTCCTGTTCCAAACGGGCAAGAATCTTCCCAATCTCCTCCCTCCTTGCCGTATTTTGCTCCTCTGCCTCAAATGCCTTTTTGGCCTGCTCCAGACCCGCCGCCTCACGCTCCTGTTCCCGGACTCTTTCCAGGCTTTCGCAGCTCTCTTCATACTTCTCGGCCCGCTCCCTCAGACGGACCACTCTTTCCTTCTCCTCTCCCGCATGGGACAAGGCGGTCTGTTCTTTCCGGCAGTCCTCCAGGCGCTGGAGGATTTCTATCAATTCCCTGCTTTTTGTCTCTCCTTCTTTTTGAAGCGTCTCCAGCTGTCCTTCCAGAATTCTGGTATCTTTTTCAAATTCCTCCAGCCTGTCATACTCCGGCAGGTCCTGTTCCAGGAGCGTACTTTGCCCCTTCAACTCCTCCCGTCTCTCCTTTTGATCCTCCTGAATCCGCAGATCCTCACAGGCTTTCTCCAGGCGAATCTCCGCTTCCCGCCGCTGCCTCCTGGCCTCTTCCAGATCCTGACAAATTTTCTGCCGCTCCTGGGCCTTCTCTTTTTGGCGGCTCAGCCTTTCTTTCTGTTCTCCCGCGCCGGACAGACCGGCCTGTTCTTCTTTCAGCCCTTCCAGCCGCTGCCTCAGCTCCTCTGCCACCTTTTGGTCTTCCCCGGCCTTCTTTTCACTGATTTCCAGCTCCCCGGCCAATTTTCCTATATCCTCCGCCAACTGGCTGTGCCTGTCATACTCCGGCAGCTCCTGTTCTATCAAAGCGGACTCTTTTTTGATCTCCTCCTGCCTGCCTTTTTTCTTCTCTTCCCTGTGAAATGCCTCTTCCCGCTCCTTCAGCAGCCCGTTGTTGGCCTGTTCATCCTGCCGGATCTGCTCCAGATTCTTCCTGTCCTTCTCCTGCTCTTCCGCTTTTACGATCCGGGCGTTCACCTCTGCCAGCTTCTCCTCCAGAAGCCTCAGCTCCCCGCCCAGGGCTTCCTCCTCCTGAGTATCCTGCCTGACCAGCTCTTCCAGCAGCTCCATGGTGTCCCTTATGGGGAGATCGCCTTCTCTGGCCTTCTCAACCTGGGGAAAATACGGGTTTTCCTCATCACAGTCAATGGCCTGGACATACTGGCGGACGCTCTTTTTCGCATCCTCACATTCCCCGGAAGCCCTGGCTGCCTGCTCCTTCAGCTTTTTCTGAAAGGTTTGATAATACTGTGTCTGGAACACCTTCCGGAAAATATCCTGCCGCTCCCTGGTTTCCGCCAGAAGGAGCTTCCGGAAATCTCCCTGGGCCAGCATAACGATCTGGGAAAACTGATTCCGGTCAATGCCAAGAATCTCCACCACAGCCCCGTCCGCTTCCTTGATCTTTGTCAGCGGAGGCCGGTCAGGACAGATCAATTCCACGCCAGCTCCAACCTCCGTCATCCCTCCGCCCCGTTTTGCCGGACGCATATATCTAGGATTCCTCTTTATCTTATATTCCTTGCCCCCATGGGAAAATGTCAGCTCCACCTCCGTAGGGATACCTGGCTGGGCGTAATTTGACCGGAGCATAGATACTGCCCTGTTATCACCGCTGGCCTCCCCGTACAGCGCAAAGGTAATGGCGTCAAAAATGGTGGTCTTCCCCGCCCCGGTGTCCCCGGTGATCAGATACAGCCCGCTTTTTCCCAGCTTTTCAAGATCCAGCTCCGTCCGCCCCGCATAAGGGCCAAATGCCGAAATCACAAGTTTTAACGGTCTCATAGCGCCTCCTCCCAAACCTTCTCCATCAGTTCTGACACCAGTGCCCTCTGTTTCTCATTCATAGGCTGATTGTTCTGCTTCTCATAAAAATCCATAATCAGCTCCAGGGGCGTCCTGGACTCCTCCGTCTCCCCGCCTGTCAGCTCCCGGTTCTCCCTGGTCCGCTGGTTGTCGTAATCCAGTTTCATCAGATTGGGGTAAACCACCCGCAGCTTTCCCATGGCATCCACGATATCCTCCTCGTCGGTGAGAGTGATGTGAAGATAGTCATCCACCTTGGTCCCTTCATAATTTTTCCGGTTGGTCAGCTCTTCATAGGTGCCTTTCAATTCCCTCATGTCACGAAGAGGGGACAGCTCCACCGCGCGGATCACCAGATTCCCTTTTTCCTCCAATTCCAGAATTGTCACCGACTTGTGATGATTTGCCTCGGAAAAAGAATACTTTAAAGGCGTGCCGCAGTACCGCGCGCTCTCCCTGCCCACGCTCTGGGGGCCGTGGATATGCCCCAGGGCCACATAGTCAAAACCGTCAAACACGGAAACATCCACATTGTCAGCGCCGCCTACACAGATATCCTCTGAGTCGGAACGCTGGGCCCCTGTGACAAACTGGTGGGTCACCAGGATATTCCTCTCCGACTCCTGAATATCCATGTGGGAAATCGCCGCCCGGACCGCATCCGTATAAGATTCCACCGGCTCCTCAGGAAAAACATTCCGCACATGAACCGGCTTGATAAAAGGAAGCATGTAGATATGTACGGCTCCATAATTGTCTTTCAAAGAAATGGGCTCCACCTTCCCACTGTAAGCCGGAGCGATGTGGATACCGCTTAACTTGATCAATTCTGCCCCAAAAGCAAGGCGTTCCGGGGAATCATGATTTCCGCTGATGATAAACACCGGAACCTTTTGTCCGGCAAGGCACTTCAGGAAATCATCAAAAAGCCCCACAGCCTCCACCGAAGGGATCGACTTGTCATAGATATCCCCGGCAATCAAAACACCGTCTGGTTCCTCATCTCTGATAATGCCCAATATTTTCTTTAAAATATAGGCCTGGTCTTCGATCATGGAAAATTCATTGACACGCTTTCCCAGGTGAAGATCTGATAAATGGATAAACTTCATTGGTATGCTCCTTTTTATCTATATGTCACTTTGATCCCGGTTCCCAATCAATACCTGTTTTCCCCGAAACCCGAACCCGTACATCCTTATTCTCTCTTTCGGGAGCCCTCTCATCATAAGCGCTGCCCGGTATTTTTTCTCTTCAATCTGCTTCAGCGCGGCTTCCACTGTATCCTCCAGACACGTTTCTTTCCTCGGCTGGAACACCTTAAATTCCATAATGATTCCGGCATCCTTTTCCGGGTCCAGCGGCTCCAGCATAACATCATAACGGCCAAATCCGCTTTCCCTGTTAGAGGTAAGGATATACCGGTTAGACAATTCCACCATCAGTCCCAATACAAATCCATGGTAAAAGCGTTCCGGTTCTTCCTGTGAAGAATCCTTCCCTGTATCAGCCCCTGAAACGTCCACTGGAAGTTTCAGGGACACACTTGGGTGGAAATAGCTGAACACAGTCATTGTCACCCTGTTCATATACTCGTTCATCGCATCCATATCATCTAAAAGCATTGCCTTAATGAAATCATTATATGTCCCTTCTGTCTCTGAAAACCAGTCCCGCACCATAGCCTCAAACATGACTTTCACTTCTTTATTGGTCAATTGCAATTCATAATAAGTACGTCCTTCCTGTTCCGTGAATTCCACGTTCACTGCTTTCAAATACCCACTGGCTAGAAGCAGGCTCCAGACAGCATTTCGTTTTGTTTTCAATTGGTCATAAACGATCTGCTCGTCGATTTCCATTACAATGGTTTTGTCGGACAGAAGATCCTCCATAAGCTGTTTCATCTCTTTGCTCCCCTCACGGATCAGTTCTCCCGCCAGCCTGCTAGAACTGGAATTCGCCCAGTAGGATCCCAATTTCCCTGTGCTTAAATAATTGATGATTGACCAGGGATTATAAATATCTGTACAGCTTCCAAATATAAAGCCGTCATACCAGCGTTTTACCTCCTGTTTTCTGTCACTGAAGCCGAATTCATCCAGTGCCGCGAACACCTCTTCCTCTGTAAAGCCAAAACAATCCATGTACTTTTCAGACGTTGTGGTAACCACCCTTAAGTTATTCAGATCCGAAAATATGGACTCCTTAGTCACCCTGGTGATCCCTGTCATAATCGCCCGCTCCAGATAAGGATTTGTCTTAAACGAGGAATTGAACATGCTCCTGGTAAATGAGACCAGCTCATCCCAATGGCCGTTCACATAAGCTTCCTGCATAGGTGTGTCATATTCATCTAGCAGAATAATCACCTTTTTTCCATAATACCGGGACAGATAAGAAGATAATTGATGAATTGCCATAGTCGCTGTCGATTCATCCATATCTACATCTACCGAGTCAAAAAAACGCCGTTCCCTGTTATCCAAGCCCCCGTCACCCGCAAGAAATCTATACACAGAATACAGATTTGTCAATATCTGATTAATCCTTCTGATCGTGGCAGCATAGCTTTTTTCTTTCACATTGGCAAAAGATAAGCTGATTACAGGGTAACTTCCCTGAAGCTTCCTGTATTCCTCAGATTCCCATACAGCCAACCCCTGGAACAAATCCTCCCGCCCCTCATACTGAACAGAAAAGAATTTTTCCACCATGCTCAGATTCAATGTCTTGCCGAAACGCCTGGGACGGGCAATCAGCGTCACTTCATCCTTTCCCTCCCACCATTCCCTAATAAAATTTGTTTTATCCACATAAAAAACAGCTCTCTCCCTGATCCTCGCGAAATCCTGATAACCCACCCCTACTGTTCTCGCCATGCGCCACATCCTTTCTTTTATTCTGGATCTGTTCTTCTAAATAAATCTCCCATTAGTTCCAGAGAGACCCGGGAAATTCATGATAGCAGCCGCCTTTGCCGCCATACCGGCGGCTTCCAGATCCTCCAGGCTGTACAGATTTCCCTCCTCGTGGGAAGCAGCCTCCGGGAGACCGCCTTTTTCCCGCTGATTGAATCCCCACACCTCCAGAACCAACTGTCTGTGGACATAATCAGCGTCGGCTCCGCTTTTAAAAGAATTCATTGTCTTCGCTGTTTCTGGTTTTCTGCCTTGCTTCTGGTTTGTAAGCGTTGGAAACCGTCTGACAAGGGCGTAAAACAGACGTCATTCTTATGTTCATAAAGTTCTCCTTTCATTTATCGTAAATTCTGTCCGCTCCCCTATCTTTTCATGGGTCAATTCAAATAAATTCTCCTTGGCCGCAAAAAGGTTCTTCGGGTTTCTTCCAATTCGCGTCTTTCTGTATATTCAGATAATAGCATAGAACAAAAAGAATGGCAATTAAGTTCGCTATATTCCTGCCTTCATTCAAATGGAAAGCAGCGCAAAAAATGTCCGCGACTTAAAAATGAAGATATTTTACAAGACACGGTATAAAATAAGGGGTAAAATGGCTGTGACAAGGAGGTAATCCACATGAAGAAAGAGACAAGGACCGTGGTATATGATGACGCGCTAAGACTTGAGGCATACCGTTTTAAGGGGATTGTACAGCCCTTTCCCAGCCATTTTCATGAGTATTATGTCATAGGGTTTGTGGAGAAGGGTGTGCGGGACCTTTCCTGCAGGGACAGGGAATATACCATAGAGGAAGGCAGTATTGTGCTTTTCAATCCAGGCGACAGCCACGCCTGCGCGCAGTGTGACGGAGGAACATTTGATTACCGGGGCCTTAGCATTTCAAAAGAAATCATGATTGACCTAGCGGAGGAAGTCACAGGGAAACGTCAGCTTCCGGGGTTCTCGAAAAATCTTATCTGTGATCAGGAGGCAGCCTGCCATCTGCGCCAGCTGCACCACATGGTAATGAAAGGCACAGGGGAGTTGGGGAAGGAGGAAACCCTGCTGTTTCTGCTTTCCTATCTTATCCAGAACTACGGGCAGCCTTTTGAAAACTGTATCCCGGAGTGCAGGCAGGAGATTGAAAAAGCCTGTGAATACATGGAAAAACATTTTACGGAGCGGATTTATTTAGACCAGATCTGCCGCCGCGCGGGGCTCAGCAAGTCAACGCTGCTGCGGGCCTTTACGCGGGAAAAAGGAGTCACGCCGTACCGTTACCTTGAGACAATCCGCATCAATGAGGCAAAAAAACTGCTGTCCCAGGGGATTCCTCCTGTGGAGGCGGCAATAAGGACAGGCTTCTCAGACCAGAGCCATTTTACCAATTACTTCAGCCAGTTCATAGGACTCGCGCCTGGGACTTACCGTGAAATATTTTCAGACAAAGACGGGGATGGCGGCCGACATGGGATTTTCTTTTCTGAATACAGCGGGAAAGGAGAACAGAAAACACCTTAAGGAAGATACAGAAAGGTGAACAAATTAACCGATAGCATGACATTGTTGAGACAAATCAAATAGGGGAGATTTTCCCTCCCCTCTCACGCCACCAGTACGTTCCTTAATAATCCGTGGCAGAATTTTCATCAAAATATACTATTTTTCTCATGTACTACCTCATTAAAAATATTCAATCCTAGAACAATCCAAATACGCTTTATATTTATCCGGTGTCATCAGACAGATATCCGCCAGATAACCTTTTTCATTGTTACATTCTTTCAACTCACGATAATAGAACATTTTCAGATTATCCTCTATGACGAATGGAACAATATTATATTTCAGACCAATCAGTCTTCCCACGCAATCGTTACCGTCATAAAAAGAACACATGGATTCATACTTCCAAGAAGAAAATACTTTTAAAATACCTTCTCTCATCAAATAAAAGATGATTTGCCATATAACTACCTTCTATTTCCATATGCGCTTTTCTCCATTATTGCTCAAATACTATATCTTCTTCTGCCTTCGCGTATACATCCAACTGATTCTCAATGTCCAATTGATTAACCAGCCAGCCACGCGCCATACACATCTTGATAAAATCATTAATACGATTTACA